>JAUXTZ010000216.1 GCA_030681095.1 Burkholderiales bacterium | reverse complement strand
GGCGGCGTTGGGGCGCAAATGGGGCGTGTCCGGCGCGGCGGCGATTTGCGACGAAGTTCGCGCCGCGCTGGCGGGATTCACCTCGGTTGCGGCAGACTTCGGGGTGCCGCACCCTGACATCGTCCGCTTTGCCACCGATATTGAACGACGCCATCAACATTGAACGACGCCTCGACCATGACCTCACTCGCTTCCTACGCCGCGCATTCCAGTCAAACCCGCGGGCGCTCGCACGCCGAACCGCCCGCTGCGCCGCGCTCCGAATTCCAGCGCGACCGCGACCGCATCATTCATTCCACCGGGTTTCGTCGGCTGGAATACAAAACCCAGGTGTTTGTGAACCACGAGGGCGATCTGTTTCGCACCCGCCTCACCCACAGCCTCGAAGTGGCGCAGATCGCCCGCACCATCGCTCGCTTGTTGAACCTGAACGAAGACCTGGTGGAAGCGGTGGCGCTGGCGCACGACCTCGGCCACACCCCGTTCGGCCACGCCGGGCAGGACGCATTGAACGCCTGCATGAAAGAACACGGCGGCTTCGAGCACAACCTGCAATCGCTGCGCGTGGTGGATCGGCTGGAAGAGCGCTACGCCGAATTCGACGGGCTGAATCTCACCTTCGAAGCGCGCGAGGGCATCCTCAAGCATTGCTCGCTGGCCAACGCCGAAAAACTCGGCGCGGTGGGCGAACGCTTTTTGAACAGGCAGCAACCCTCGCTGGAAGCGCAAATCACCAACCTGGCCGACGAGATTGCCTACAACAATCACGATGTCGACGACGGGCTGCGTTCCGGGTTGATTACGCTGGAGCAGTTGTTGGAAGTGAAGCGTTTTGCCCGGCATCTCGCCGAGGTGCGTGCCAAATATCCGACGCTCAATGGCCGCCGCGAAGTCACCGAAACCGTGCGCCGCATCATCAACACCCTGATCCTCGATCTGGTGAACACCACGCGGATGAATATCGAAGCCAGCGGTGTGCAAACCGCTGACGAAGTGCGCGCAGCACCGGCCATGGCCGCATTCAGTTCCGAGGTGCTCGACGAGCACCGCGAGCTGAAGCGGTTTTTGCATCGTAACCTCTACCGCCACTACAAAGTGGCGCGCATGATCGCCAAGGCCAGCCGCATCATTACCGATCTTTACACCGCGTTTTCGGGCGATGCCCGGCTGCTGCCTCCTGAGCATCAGGCGCACGAGTCGCTAATGGGCGCGCGCGCCGTGGCGGACTACATCGCGGGAATGACCGATCGCTACGCGATACGCGAGCACCGACGGATATTCGCGGTGGAAGAAATTTATGAGTGAGAGCGGCGATGTTGCGTGCTACAAGGCGGGTGTTGTATTGCAATATCTGGCTTTACTGACCCCGTGCTTCAGAGGAGAAATAAATGGCCGTCATTGAAGGTTTCCGGGTGCAGAACTATCGTGCATTGCGCGATGTGACTTTGGGCAGACTTTCCAGCCAGCAAGCTGTAGAGCCATTGACGCCTTTCACCGTGGTGATTGGCAAAAATGGCGTAGGCAAGAGCACCTTGTTCGATGCTTTCGGATTCGTGGCGGATTGTCTGTCTGCCGATGTGGAAAGCGCTTGCGACATGAAACAACGCGGCGGTTTCGATCGTCTGCGCTCGTTGGGGGTGGATGAGCCCATTCGGTTTGAAATCTATTATCGCGAATCATCCAATGAGAGGCCGATCACCTACGAATTGGCGATCACGCTGGATGCTTCGGGTCGGCCCTTTGTCGAATCCGAGGTGCTCAAGCAGCGTCGTAAGGGCGAGAAGCGTGGTCGGCCTTATGCGTTCCTGCGCCTGGACCACGGCAAGGGCACGGTCTGGGCAGGCGAAGAAGCGTTAGAAGCCGATGGTGGAGAGGATCGTGCCCAGACGCCGGTGGAACTGACCGATACCCGGCAACTCGGTATAGCCACCTTGGGCACGCTCAAGGAACATCCGCGCATCAAGCTTTTTCGAGATTTCCTCAAAGGCTGGTATCTGTCCTACTTCTACCCGGATGCGGCGCGCAGCCTGCCGAGCGCCGGCCCACAGCGGCATTTGAACATCCACGGCGACAACATTGGCAACGTTGTGCAGTTCATGGAGCGCGAGCACAAAGATCGATTTAAGGTCATCCTCGATCGCATTGCGGCCAAGATTCCGGGAATCGCCAGTATCGACACGCAGGTGACTGCGGACAAGCGCGTGTTGCTGCGTTTTAACGATGGCGCTTTTGGAGACCCATTCTTCGCCCAACAAATGTCAGACGGCACGCTCAAAGTTTTTGCTTACCTGCTGTTGTTGGAAGACCCGGACCCACCACCGTTCATTTGCATCGAAGAGCCAGAAAACGGCCTCTACCACAAGCTGTTGGAAACATTGGCCCAAGAGTTCCGTGCGCATGCCACAGGTAAGAAGAATGCCCCGCAGATTTTTGTGACCACGCACCAGCCGTACTTTGTTGATGCGCTGGCGCCCGAGGAAGTGTGGATACTGGAAAAAGGAACGGATGGCTATTCCACTGTGCGTCGCGTCTCTGAACTGGAAGACGTGAAAAACCTCGTGGCTGAAGGTTTGCCTTTGGGTGGACTTTGGTACAGCGATTATCTCGATGAAAGATGAGTATGCACATTGAGATATTGGTTGAGGACAGTTCGGGGGAGAAATTGCTGCAAGTATTGCTGCCTCAGTTTCTGGGGCCACAAGGCGAGCCGCATACCTGGCGTTTACACGCCTACAAAGGGATCGGCCGAATTCCACCTGGCTTGGTGACGAAGGCCGATCCCACGAAGCGGATATTGCTTGATCAGTTGCCAAAGCTGTTACGTGGTTATGGCAAGACGCCCGGAATCGATGCCGTTGTGGTCGTGCTCGATACTGACAAACGCGACTGTGCTGCATTCCTGTCCGAGCTGAAAGCAGCCACCGATGTCTGCAATCCGGCGCCTACCATACTGTTCAGACTTGCTATCGAGGAAATTGAAGCTTGGTATTTGGGCGACCAGGATGCTTTGTTGGCCGCTTATCCACGAGCCAAGCGGGATGTGCTCGGAAAGTATGTTCAGGACAGCGTATGTGGTACGTGGGAGCTGCTCGCCGACGTAGTGCATTCGGGCGGATCGGCAGCGATCAAAAAAGCTGGCTGGCCATTGCCTGGACAGGTGAAGCATGAGTGGGCCGAAAAGATCGGTCCGTTGATGGACCCAGAGCGGAATATCTCGCCCAGTTTTGGAAAATTGAGGGATGGACTACGCCGCCTCGTCGCAGAGGCGGTTTGACGTGAATTGGGTTGTCGACGATTGATGTTGGCACACGCGTTATACAAGGCACAAAGTATTGAGGTCTTGTATGAACGCATTTTTACACCCGTTCAAAATTCATGCCGAGTAGCATCCCGCGAAGAATCTTGGCTGAGTCAGTCACCCGGCGGCAGCGTTCGCGCTACCACCCAGCACGTCACTTCGCGTGCGCCTGCCCGCTTCAAGGTCGCGGCCAGCTCATCGAGGCTGGTGCCGGTCGTCATCACGTCGTCGACCAGCGCGATGTGCTGGCCTTCAATCTTCCCTGAACAGGTGAACGCGCCGCGCACATTGCGTCGCCGCGCATCGTGCTTCAGCCCCTGTTGTGGCGGAGTGTCGCGGATGCGCTGACAGCTGGTGGTGTCGAGCAATACGCCGAGTTGCTTGCTCACTTCGCGGGCGATTTCGGTGGCATGGTTGAAGCCGCGTTCGCGGATGCGTGTGGCATGCAGCGGCATGGCAATCAACCGGTCGGGCTGGGGGTGGGACGCGACAACCTGGGCAAGGCACTCGCCCAGCGCCGGCGCGATGGCGAGTCGGCCGTTGTACTTCAGGCGCGGGATCAGCCGGTCAAGCGGAAAGGTATAGGCCAGCGCGGCAATGCTGCGGTCAAACGCCGGCGGGTGCTTGAGACAGGCGCCGCACACCTGGCCTCCCGGTGTGGGCGTGGCGCATTGCGGGCAGTGTGACTGGATATGCCAGGGCAGGTCGTCCAGACAGCCCGGGCACAAGGCATGGCTTGCCCCACTCGCTCCGCATAGCAAACATGTATGCGGAGCGAGTCGATTAAATATTGACCTGATGTTCAATTTTCCGGAAATCCAAATTTGACAGGGACGGCGTAGCCCCCGAAAATCCGCGCCATGAAAGCAAAACGTGTCATTTCTGCTTCGTCCTCCCGGTTTGCTGCGCAGTTGTTCAACATCCTGACCGTGACCGCACTGACGATTTCGCTCACTGCGCTCCTGCTCGGCAAGCTGCTCGCCAGCCACAAGATCGGTTTTCTGCCGTTTGTGCTGTCGTTGCCGCCGCTGATGATCTGGCTGGGGGCGTCGATTTTCGTGTACGCCAGTATCGCGCACCATCCCAACCCGCGCACGACCCATTTCAACAAGTGGGCAGGCTACCGCTTTTACGGCGTGATGGGCAGCCTGATGGTGTTCGGGCCGGCAATTTACGGCCTGCTTGACGGCTGGATGGGGCTGATGCTGGTGCTGGGCCTGGCGGTGACGATCATCGTGCCGTGGGCGCTGTTTGATATTTATAAGGCCGCACGCGAACCGTGGGCCGATATGACAATCGAGGTGGTAATTTATGAATGACATGACGCAACCTGTAGCACGCCTTTCCATGGCCGGGATCGAGGCCTTGTTCGCCTTGCCGTTTGCCGACCTGATGTTCCAAGCGCAGACCGTGCACCGGGCGAGTTTCGATCCCAACAAGGTGCAATTGTCGACCCTGTTGTCGATCAAAACCGGCGGCTGTTCCGAAGATTGCGGCTATTGCCCGCAAGCGGCGCGTTACGACACCGGCGTCGAAAATCAGGGGCTACTGAATCTGGATGACGTGCTGGCCGCCGCCAAGGCCGCCAAGGCCGCCGGCGCCTCGCGCTTCTGCATGGGCGCGGCGTGGCGCGGACCGAAGCAGCGCGACCTTGATCCGGTGCTCGACATGGTGCGCGAAGTGAAAGCGCTGGGGCTGGAAACCTGCGCCA
>JAUXTZ010000279.1 GCA_030681095.1 Burkholderiales bacterium | reverse complement strand
GCGTTTGCGCGATTGGGGCATCTCGCGCCAACGCTATTGGGGCACGCCGATCCCGATTATCCATTGTGAAACTTGCGGTGCTGTACCGGTGCCAGATGATCAATTGCCGGTGCGGCTACCGGAAGATCTGATCCCCGATGGCTCCGGCAATCCGCTGAATAAGAGCGCAGCGTTTTTGAATTGCGCTTGTCCTAAGTGCGGCAAGGCCGCGCGGCGCGAGACTGACACCATGGACACCTTCGTTGATTCATCTTGGTATTTTTTCCGCTACTGTTCTCCCGGCGCGAATCAGATGGTGGATCAGCGCGCCGATTATTGGATGCCGGCCGATCAATACATCGGCGGCATTGAACACGCGATTTTGCATCTCTTGTACTCGCGTTTCTGGACCAAAGTGATGCGCGATCTGGGCCTCACTAAAACCTCCGAGCCTTTCGCCAACCTGCTCACCCAAGGCATGGTGCTGAACCACATCTTCTTCCGCAAGGGCGACAAAAGCGGTATCACTTATTTCGCCCCGGACGAAGTGGATTTAACCCGCGACGACAAAGGCACGATTCTCTCGGTGAAAAGCCGCGCCGACGGCCAGCCGGTGGAATACGGCGGCATCGGCACCATGTCCAAATCGAAAAAAAATGGCGTCGATCCGCAAGGCTTAATCGAGCAATACGGCGCTGACACCGCGCGCCTATTCATGATGTTCGCCGCCCCGCCGGAAAACACCCTGGAGTGGTCAGATGCAGGCGTCGAAGGCGCGTCCCGCTTCCTTAACCGCTTGTGGAAAGCCGTGCATGCCCATGTCGAAAAAGGTGTAGTCGCCGCCTACAAGGGCGGCGAGTTGTCGGCGGAGCTGAAAGCCATGCGCTTGCAAACCCACGCAACGCTACAAAAAGTTACCGACGACTACGCCCGGCGCAAGATATTCAACACCGTCATCGCGTCCAACATGGAATTGCTGAACGCTCTGGGTAAACTCACTGACGATTCCTCCCAGGCGCACGCGGTGGTGCAAGAGGCGTTGGAGCTGGCCACGCTCATGCTCTCGCCCATCGTGCCGCACATCTGTACTGCCTTATGGTCCGAATTGAAGCCGGGCGCGGTGTTGCTGGAGGCAAGCTGGCCGGCCGTGGATACAGTCGCGCTAGAACAAGATGAAATCGAGCTGGTTGTGCAAGTCAACGGTAAGTTGCGTGGGCAAATCCGCGTGCCCAAAGACGCAGCCAAAGACGCTATTGAAGAAATGGCGTGCACCAGCCCCAATGTGCAGAAATTTATCGAAGGCCTAATGATTAAAAAAATCGTGGTCGTCCCTGGCCGGCTGGTCAACATCGTGGCAGGATAGCGAGATGCTAAAACAAGCCCTACTCTTAATTTCCGTTTTGAGCCTCGCTGCCTGCGGCTTTGAGTTGCGCGGCAATGCCGCCCTGCCGTTCGAAAGCCTCTATATTGAAGGCGGGCAAGACATCGCCGTGGATCTGGAGCGTGCCGTGCGCCCCACCGCCACCAAAGTCACCGATCGTGCGCAAGATGCCCAGGCCACGCTACAAATCCTGGGCGAAGAGCGCGAAAAGCGCATCCTGTCGCTGAATCGGGCTGGCCGTGTGAGCGAATTTCGCCTGCTCTATCGCGTGAGCTTTAAGGTGACCGACCAGAAAGGCCGCGACTTGCTTCCCACGCAGCAAATCGAGCTGCGGCGCGACATTACCTTCAACGACAGCGAAACGCTGGCGAAAGAATCCGAAGAAGCGCTGCTCTACCGCGACATGCAAACCGATGCGGTGCAGCAGATCATTCGCAGAGTCAGCGTGATCCGCACTGCTTCCTAGCGTGTTGCTCCGCCCCGACAAACTTTCCGCGCATCTCCAATCCGGCCTCAAGCCGCTCTATGTCGTCACCGGCGATGAGCCGCTGTTGGCGCTGGAAGCGGCCGATGCGATCCGCGCCCGCGCCAAGGAGCAAGGCTATCTGGAGCGCGAAGTGCTCACGGTGGAAGCACACTTCAATTGGGGTTCCTTGCAAGCCGCCAGCGCCAGCCTGTCCCTATTCGCAAGCCTACGCGTACTTGAAATTCGCATTCCCACCGGCAAGCCTGGCAATGAAGGTGCAGCCGCACTGGAAGCCTTCTGTGCCGACCTGCCGCCCGATACCGTGAGCCTGGTCTTGCTGCCCAAACTCGACAAACGCTCCAAGGACAGTGCCTGGTTCAGCGCCTTGAGCCAAGCCGGGGTGGTGATCGACGTGTACCCGGTCGATCTGGATGCGCTGCCGGAATGGATCGCGCGCCGCTTGGCCACGCAGAACCAGAGCGCCGACCGCGAAACCCTCGCCTTCCTCGCCGAGTCAGTCGAAGGCAATCTGCTCGCCGCCCATCAGGAAATCCAAAAACTTGGCCTGCTCTACCCCGCGCGCAAACTGACTTTTGACGAAGTGAGCGAGGCGGTGTTGAACGTCTCCCGCTTCGATGTCTTCCAGTTGGGCGACGCCATGCTCAATGGCGATGCCGCGCGCGCCGCGCGCATCCTTGACGGCCTGCGCGGCGAGGGCGTGAAGCCGATCCCGATCCTGGGCGTGCTAGCCTGGCTCACGCGTAGCCTCAACAAAGCAAAGCTAGCGCTTACTCGCGGCACCGACATGAGCGGCGCGCTACGCGAAGGCGGTTTCTGGGGCGACCGCCAGAACCTGGCGCGCCGCGCCCTGCCCCGATTGTCGGCCGAGACCCTGGCCCACGCGCAACGCCACGCAGCGGAAATTGATAGAATGAGCAAAGGCCTGAAGCCAGGCGATGTTTGGGATGAGTTGCTGACGCTGGTGTTGGGTATCGCTAAAACACGTTAGGCCTTAAACGGAGAATATCGATGAATGTTTTGTTTGTGCTTGGATCGATTATCGTCGTTTGCATAGGCTTCATAATTCTGGCGCTTGTTTGGCAGAAGAAAGGCCTTGTAGGGCAGCAAAAGGCGCTTACAAGTGTTGACGAAAGTATGGACATCTCTCGCCGGGCTGTCGAAAACCAGGAGAAGGCCATGGCCAACTCAGAAGAGTATCTTCGCAACCAAAAAGTAATGATTGAGCTTCTTCAACAAATTGTTAATCAGCAGAAAAAGTAAATACTAAGCGACCTAAGCGGCGTACCCCTAAGGCTTAAAAAATGAAACAGGATATGGACGTTAAACAATACATGCGCACCGTGGGCGAGCAAGCCCGCGCAGCGTCACGCATTGTGGCGCGCGCCGACACCAACGCCAAGAACAAAGCCTTGCTGGCGATGGCGGATGCCATCGAGCGCGATCAAGCAAAACTGCTTGCGGCGAATGCACAAGACATGGATGTGGCTAAAGCTTCCGGCTTGGACAGTGCGCTGCTTGACCGGCTGCAAATCAATGCCAAAGGCGTGGCCGGCATGGCCGAAGGCTTGCGCCAAATCGCCGCTTTGGCCGATCCGGTGGGCGCGATCACCGATTTGAATTACCGTCCCTCCGGCATTCAGGTGGGCAAAATGCGCGTGCCGCTGGGCGTGGTCGGCATCATTTACGAGGCGCGGCCGAATGTTACGGCCGATGCGGCTGGGCTGTGCTTGAAAAGCGGGAACGCCGCCATCCTGCGCGGCGGCTCGGAAGCGATTAATTCCAACCAGGCCATCGCCGCTTGCGTGCGCGAAGGCTTGGCGGCTGCGGGCTTGCCGGAAACGGCGGTGCAAGTGATTGAGACCACCGACCGCGCCGCGGTGGGCGAGTTGATCACCATGAAGGAATTCGTCGACGTCATCGTGCCGCGCGGCGGCAAGGGCCTGATCGAGCGCCTGATGAACGATGCGCGCATCCCGGTGATCAAGCATCTGCATGGCGTGTGCCACGTGTACATCGACGATCATGCCGATCTGGATAAGGCGGTGAGCATCAGCGACAACGCCAAGACCAGCCGCTATGGCACCTGCAATACGATGGAAACGCTGCTGGTGGCGCAAAGCGTAGCGCAAAGCGTGCTGCCGAAGCTCGCGAAAATATATTTCGACAAGGGCGTGGAGTTGCGCGGTTGCGCCGCCTCGCGCTCCATCGTGCCGCAGATGAAGGCCGCGACGGAAGAAGATTGGATTACAGAATATCTCGCGCCGATTTTATCGGTGCGCGTGGTCTCAGGTTTGGATCAAGCCATTGAACACATCAACACCTTTGGCTCGCAACACACCGACGCCATCGTGACCGAAGATTACACGCGGGCGCGGCGTTTTCTGCGCGAAGTGGATTCGAGCAGCGTGATGGTGAATGCCTCGACGCGCTTCGCCGATGGTTTCGAATATGGCTTGGGCGCGGAGATCGGCATTTCCACCGACAAGATTCACGCGCGCGGCCCGGTGGGCTTGGAAGGGCTGACTTCGCAAAAATATGTGGTGCTCGGTGACGGGCATGTACGAGGCTAAGTCCTGAACTCCATCAGTAATCCCGGCATCGGTATTTTCGGCGGTACCTTCGACCCTATTCATTTCGGCCATCTGCGCTTGGCGCAAGAAGCGGCGAGCACGCTAGGCCTCAAGCAAGTGCGTTTCATTCCCGCAGGCGAACCGTGGCAGCGCGACGTCCCGCGTGCGCCCGCGAGCCAACGCTTGGAGATGGTGCGACTGGCGTGCGCAGGCAATCCGCTATTCGTGGTGGATGATCGAGAAATCCGCCGCCACGGCCCGAGCTATAGCGTGGATACGCTCACCGAATTACGTGCCGAGTTGGGCCCGGATCAGCCTTTGTGCTTGCTGCTGGGCGCGGATGCTTTTCTCGGCCTGGCGAGTTGGCATCGCTGGCAGGATTTATTTGGTCTCGCGCATATTGCCGTGGCGCATCGCCCTGGATTCGCCCAAACAAGCTGGGCCGACAGCATGCCGTCCGCCTTGCAGCAGGCGCTGGCCGCGCGCCAAACGACGGACCCCAGCGCCTTGGCACAAGCGCCTGCCGGGCACATTTTGACTTATGCCATCACCCCTTTAGACATTTCCGCGTCGCATATCCGCACCGAGTTGCAGCAAGGCAAAAGCCCGCGCTACCTGGTGCCGGACGCGGTCCTAGACTATATTTCCCCAAACCAACTGTATAGCGAATGACACCTGAAACCATGAAGAAAGCGGCTGTCGCCGCGCTGGAAGATATCAAAGCAAGCGACATCACCGTGTTGAACGTCAAAAAACTCACCTCGATGACGGATTACATGATCATCGCCAGCGGAGAATCCTCGCGCCAAGTCAAAGCGCTGGCGCGCAACGTCGCCGACAAACTGCGTGAAGCCGGTGCGGAAGTCGTGGGCATCGAAGGCGAGGACACCGGCGAATGGGTGCTGGTCGATCTAGGCCACGTCATTGTGCATGTCATGCATCCGACGGTGCGCGAGTATTACAACCTGGAAGAGCTGTGGACGGCGCCGAAGGCTACCCGCAAAAAGGTCGCAACGAAAGAACAAACATAACCACGGGGAGCACGGGGGCCACGGGGAAAACAAAAATTGCGCGCATGGTGTTGGGTTTCCCCGTGATCTCCGTGTCCCCCGTGGTTAAGTAGGTTTTCAATGGACCTCATCATCGCCGCCGTCGGTACCCGCATGCCCAATTGGGTGGATGAGGCGTTCGCCGAATATCAGAAGCGCATGCCGCGTGAAGCGCGGATTCGGCTCTTGGAAATCAAACCGGATAAGCGCGATGGCGGCAAGACCGCGCAGCAAGTGATGAGCGTTGAGGCCGCGCGCATCGAAGACGCGCTGCCGAAAGATTGCTTGCGCATTGTGCTGGACGAGCACGGCAAATCTTTCACCAGTCAGGTGCTGGCACTGGAAATGCAAAAATGGCTGGGGGCCGGTCGTGATGCAGCGCTGATCATTGGTGGCGCGGATGGCTTGGCGCCGGAGATCAAATCCCGCGCCGATCTGCTGTGGTCATTGTCACCGCTCACGCTACCCCATGGCATGGTGCGCGTACTGCTCGCGGAGCAGCTTTATCGCGCGCACAGCATCCTGCATAACCACCCTTATCATCGCGAGTAGGGTCATCGTGAATAATCCCTTGCGCATTCTGTGGCTCGGCATCTATTTCGGTGTGCTGATTTGGTCCGCCATTGCGCCGAAAGATGAATTCACCTGGCTGCTTGAAGTGGCGCCCGCGCTGATCGGCTTTGCGGTGCTGGCCGCCACGTATCGCCGCTTTCCCTTAACCCCGCTCGCCTATTGGCTGGTGCTTATCCACAGTGTGATCCTCATGGTGGGCGGACACTACACGTACGCTGAGGTGCAGCTGTT
>JAUXTZ010000275.1 GCA_030681095.1 Burkholderiales bacterium | reverse complement strand
CGGTCGCGGGTCGTGACCAGCGAATCGTAGGTAGAGAGCGACATCACCAGCGTCGCCACGCCACCCATGATCACCGCCGCGATAGCCAATACTTGGCCGCGCAGGTGCCAGAGATCGCGAAGCAGTTTTCGGTCGAGTGCGCGCATGGTTTACCAGCTCAACTCGTGCGCCGCCTTCTTCACGGCGTTGCGGTGCATCTCGGCGATGTGTCCATCCGATAAGCGAATCACCCGGTCTGCCATATCGGCGATGCCCGCGTTGTGGGTGATCAACACCGTCAGCGTGCCGAGTTCGCGATTCACCTTTTCCAACACTTCGAGCACCACCACGCCCGTGGTCGAATCGAGTGCTCCGGTCGGTTCATCGCACAACAGCACCGCCGGATTTTTAGCCACGGCGCGGGCGATCGCCACGCGTTGCTGCTCGCCGCCGGAGAGTTGAGCGGGGAAGTGATCCAAGCGTTCGCCCAAGCCCACCAGACGCAACGCTTCTTCCGGGCGCATGGGCGATTGTGCGATCTCGGTCACCGCCGCTACATTCTCGCGCGCAGTGAGGCTGGGGATCAGGTTGTAGAACTGAAACACGAAACCGACATGCTCGCGACGGAAGCGCGTGAGCTCCGCTTCGGTCGCACCGGTGAGTTGGTGATCGAGATAGCGCACCTCGCCACTGGTGGGCACATCTAATCCACCCAGGATATTCAGCAGCGTCGATTTGCCGCTGCCCGATGGCCCGAGCAGCACCACCAGTTCACCGCGATACAGTTCCAAGTCAATGCCGCGCAAAGCATGCACCTCCACCTCGCCCATGCGATAGATTTTGGAGAGCTGGTGCGCAACGAAGATGGGAGGGGTGTTATTCATTACAGTTTGAGGTTAGATGAATCGCAACCATGCGTCCACCTCTCCCCCGGCCCCTCTCCGCCAGCGGAGAGGGGAGAAGAACATTTATGCGAACTTCACCGGCGTGATCTTCAGACGCTTAGCGTTTTTTGCCATCATGCCATCCAGGGTGGCAATGGTCTTGGCGCCCATCTCTTGGGCCACGGCAAGATGCAGTGCATCACCCGCGCGCAACCCATGGATATGCGCTTGCGCCAGATCGGCGGCGGCCTTGAAAGCGCTGCGGCTGACAGGCACCAGGCGTAAGCCACTTGAGGCCAGCAACTGGAATTCCTTGTGCACCGCTTTGGCCGCAACTCCGGATAGCTGACCGGTGCGCACCTTGATGGATATTGCGCTTGCAAACTCGGTCAGCAGCCAGTCGGAGCTTACGGGCATCTCCTGCAGGCTTGCGAACCATTCTGTGACGCTCTCACTCGATGGTTCCATCGTCAGCAGCGGAACAACCACGCTGGTATCGATATACACCATCAGTAGCGCGCCTCGCGCCGCATCTGTTCGACCACCGGCTCTGTCATCGGCATGCTCGCGCGCAGCTTGCGCACCCGCTCGAGAAACGCCGCTTTATCAAAAGGCGTAGTGGGCGTCAGCGTAATCTCACCCGAGGCGGTAATTTCGGCCTCGACGCTATCACCTTCCCGCAAGCCAGCGGCGCGCACGCATTCAACCGGCAGCCGCACGGCCAAGCTGTTCCCCCATTTTGCGATTTGTAGTTTCATGACAATACCCAGAGTAGACACATGTATATACATCATCATAGCAAATGATTGTTTTTCGTCAATGTGCTTGTTTAGGGTTGGTGAGCGAGGTTTGTGGTTCCTTCCACCTCTCCCCTGGCCCCTCTCCGCCAGCGGAGAGGGGAGCAGCGCAGCAGAAAAATATTGCTCCCTCTCCCGCAGGGCGGGACTGCGGAAGGGTCGCTGCGCAGCAGCGGGGACCCACCGGCGTACTCCTTGCGGGTGAAGGGCTGGGGAGAGGGTGGGAAGAGTAGAGGCCGAGCTACCAACCCCACTGCTATACTTCCCCCATGTCCCCATCAGACCCATCCCCGCCCGAGCCAATGATCTGCTTTGAGCAGGTGCACAAGTGGTTTGGCGCTTTGCATGTGTTGGACGACATCAATTTGCGCGTCATGCCGGGCGAGGTCGTGGTGGTGTGCGGCCCATCCGGCTCGGGTAAATCGACCCTGGTGCGCGCAGTGAATCGCTTGGAGCCGATCCAGCAGGGTCGCCTAGTAGTCGATGGACAAGACGTGAGCTCCCCCGCCACCGATATCAATCGCCTGCGTGCGGAAGTCGGCTTTGTGTTTCAGCATTTCAATCTCTATCCCCATCTATCGGCCCTGCAAAACATCCTCCTTGCCCCGATGAAAGTGCGCGGTATGGCGCGCGATGAAGCGGAGCAGCAGGCGCAGGCGCTCTTGCAGCGCGTCGGCCTAGCGGATAAGCGCGATGCCTATCCCAATCAACTCTCGGGCGGGCAGCAGCAGCGGGTAGCCATCGCGCGTGCGCTGGCCATGCGCCCCAAGATATTGCTGTTTGACGAGCCGACTTCGGCGCTCGATCCGGAAATGATCGGCGAGGTGCTAATGGTGATGCAAGACCTGGCGCGCGACGGCATGACCATGATGGTCGTCACGCACGAAATGGGCTTCGCGCGTGAAGTGGCACATCGCGTCGTATTCATGGATCAAGGCCGCGTGGTGGAAGAAGCGCCGCCGGAACGGTTCTTTCTCGAACCGGCGCATCCCCGTGCGAAACAATTTTTGAAACAAGTGTTGTCGCCCATGCATTGAGCGTGTTTATTTTGATAAAAAATTGAACCACGGAGTACGCGAGCGTCTCCCCCTTTGAAAAAGGGGGAACAAGGGGGATTTAGATGTTGCGTCAATGCTTCAAATCCCCCCTACCCCCCTTTTTCAAAGGGGGATGCACTTCCAAAAAAGCTTTTCCTCCGTGTACTCTGTGTACTCCGTGGTGAAATAGTTTTTTCCAGATTCAGAAAAAGGAATAACCCGATGCAAACCTACAAACACTGGCTAGCCGCCGTCACCCTAGCCCTATTGAGCCTACCCATCGCCCAAGCCGACACCCTAGCCAACATCAAAGCCAAAGGCGTATTAATAGCCGGGGTCAAAGACAGCCTGCCCCCATTCGGCTACGTCGATGCCCAAACCCGCAGCATCGTCGGCTACGACGTGGATTTCATGCGCGCCATCGCCGATAAGCTCGGCGTAAAACTGGAGCTAAAGCCCGTCACCTCGGCCAATCGCATCCCGCAACTGGCATCCGGCAACATCGACATCATCGCCGCCACCATGACCAAAAACCCCGAACGTGCGCAGCAAATCGATTTTAGCTATGCGTATTTTTTAACCGGGCAAAAATTCATCGCGCCCAAGGGCACGCTGCAAAGCCTGAAAGATCTGGAAGGCAAACGCATCGCCACCGCCAAGGGCTCCACCTCGGAGCAGAATGTGAAGCGCGCCGTGCCCAGCGCCACCGTGCTGTCCTTTGACGACTACCCGCAAGCCTTCCTCGCCCTGCGCCAACGGCGCGTCGCCGCTATCACTACCGACGAAGCGATATTGGCCGGCATCCTGGCCAAGGCACCGGATAAGACCGCGTATGAAATTCCCGCGCTGCGTATTTCGGATGAGCCCTACGGCCTGGGCATGCGCAAGGGCGAAACCGCCTGGGTGGCGTTCGTGAACCAGACCCTGCTCGACATGGAAAAATCGGGCGAAGCCAAACGCATCTTCGACAAATGGTTCGGCCCGCAATCGGAGGCGCCGATCAAGCGTGACTTTGTTATTTCGTCGGCGCGTTGATTCAAGCTTGGGTGCCGTTCAGCTAGGAACAGTCCTATGCCAAGTGCAATGGTATGTACTGTGTAGTACTGATAGGCGACGGATAGATTCAGACAGTGGTCGGCAACATGCGACCCTGAACAGTCAGTTATGCGGTTATCGTCGAATGTCTGCGCAGGCAGTTTGCGTATAGCGTCGGGAATCGGAACTGACTAGAGGAAAAAACAGGGGCATAATCCCCAATTCATTTGCAGGATTTTGTGGTTACTGGCTACTTGATCATTGGCGCTTTTTTGAATGTACGAAGCTACATTTGGTTTTCTACCTAAGAAAAAAAGCTTTTCAGGAAAGTGGAGGAATTGTCGTGAATAACTTACGGTCGGCAACAAAATTCATCAATATGATGGCGGTAGTCACCACCAGTTTATTTCTTTTCCTAATCGCTTTGGCGTCAGAGGCCAAAGAACCTCCTGTGGCAACTAAATATTACGAAAAGGAGTTTGATAATTCCGTCGATGCCTTACCAAAAAATTTTAAGGGACATGACGCTAGAGCGATTTTTAAAACGCTTGTTAAGAACAAGGGCTTCAATAAGACGAACTTCGAGTCGGACAACGAGTACGCCGAACGAATTGCAAAGTCCGCAGAATCAATTTACCTAACGAAGACCCTTCCACTAAACGCAAAACTTGCGTTTGTTATTGACTATCGATACAGCCAATATAAATCCAATATTTATCACGCCAACTCGCATGTAATTCACCCGGCTTCTTTGAGCAACTATAGGCAGCAGTTGTTTCTAGGTGGCTTTGATGGCTTTCTCTGGGACTCAAAAGCTATCAACAGAGGTAATTACATCGGTTCAAACGCCTATGGTGTTTCAAAACGCATACGTTCTCTTAAAATGGATCAAACTTGGATTTCCTTCAACCAGATGGAGTTTGTTACCCACATGGGCATAAAGGATTTTCGGTGGTTCCAGCCGCTGGGGACTCAATCTGAATTTCCGATGTCGCCCGAAGATGCCATGCAGGCAAAAGACAACATGAATATGTTACTTATTGGAACGACGTCTCCACCATATTATGTTAAGGAGCATGAACATATTTCTCCCACTCTGGACAAACCAAATGATGCCGATATCGATATATCTGCTATCAATATGGACATCGAGCAAATTTGGTTCTTTGATTCCAAATCTGGACGAATCTATCATCGGCTGGTCTCCAAACATTTGAATGCTGCGTCTTCTTCACGTTAGGCATTCTATCTCTGCCCATGGCCACGCCGACGATACAGCCGTTTTCGATACGCAATCACGATGCCATCGGTTACTGGAGTTCGGATTATTGTCGCTTCTTTGAGGCTGCAAAACTTCAACTCGCCGAACTTGAGGTGGTTGTAGCGCAAGTGAAGGTGCAGTGGCCCATTCCAGAAGATCAAACCCTACGAGATGGTCAAAACTACCCAGAACTTTTGGCGCTAACGAGGAAGCGTGATCTGCTCACAGATTCAGTAAAGATATTTTCCGCGATGGCCGTCGAGGGCTTTCTCAACTTCTACGGTGTCGTTCGGCTTGGTGAATCCGATTACGTATCCCATTTCGAGCGGCTTGGGCTCGTACCGAAGATTCGGGTTCTATTGCTTGTGTGCGATTCTCTCTCCATCGCCAAACTTCATCCACTCGTGACAGTCTTAGGCAGAATCGCGGAGCGTCGAAATTCGCTCGTTCATCCGAAGGCCAAGGAACTACCGGGCTACCTTGCTTTTGAAGAGCGTAGTGGTACAAAAGTCCCCGACGTAGCCCGTGAGATCGTGTCAGACATGGAAGGGTTCTTTCGAGAGTTTGTGGCTGCGGTGCCGGAAGCAGCCCATCTTGTCCCTTCGGCTAAGGCGGCAACTGCCTAACCTTGAGCAAGATGTCTCGCAGCTTGGTTATTTTAAAGTGGACTGTCCGCTACGGGATGAGGGGCAGACCTTTATAGAGATATCACTGACCGGCCGCTTTGGCACAACAGAGTTACCCGAGGATTGGTCGTGTTTGTCTCTTCCCGCTGCTGAACAGACCTTCGATGGTTAGGACGTGACTATCTGTTCAGGGTCATATCGGTAAACGAAGATCTGTTGGCATAAGCGATTCGAATCATTAGCATCCTTCGCGGTTCAACTTCATTCCCAGTTTACCCATCCCCCCGACACGACTGCCCGCGCGACATGCGCGTAAACTGCGCGCCAGTTCCATCGCCAAAACGCGAGGGATGGATACAGATTTGTAAGATGAGTTTATCGGTTGCGCTGCGGATATCAGCAGGAAATACGGGGAAGGGCGCAGCGCGTTCCACTACCGATT
>JAUXTZ010000272.1 GCA_030681095.1 Burkholderiales bacterium | reverse complement strand
TGAATATTACAACCGTTAGGGTGGATTTAGCAAAAGACGCCTGGCGGTATTTATAAGAGACTCCCTGCTTTAGAAAAACACTACAACATCTCCGGCGCCAACACGCAGCGCAGCACGCTCTGCCCCTCGCCTTGGCGCACGCGATTGCTGATCCACCACACCGCGCCTTTTTTTATGCTCCAATCCTGCTCCGCGCCGCTGAGTAAAAACGCGGCGACTTGGCCCAATGTTGGCTGGTGGCCTATGACCAGAACCGCGCCATGCGTATCCGGCCAGCCAGCTTTAGCCAGGAGCGATACCGTGTTCGCGGCCAAGCCGACTTCTTTCACGGTCTCGAATTCCATACCCAAAGCGGCGGCGGTTTGCTGGGTGCGCGTGGCGGGGCTGACTAAGATGCGCGTATTTTGCGGCAGGCGCGGTTTGAGCCAAGCGGCCATTTGCTGCGCCTGTTTCAGACCCTTGTCGGTGAGCTTGCGCCCGGCGTCGGGTATGCCATCTTCGGCCTCGGCATGACGCCATAAAATGAGATCCATCATTGCTTTCAAAATCCAGGAGTATGGCGTGCAAATGTTACACTCAAAAAATGCGCTTCACTCTATTGATTCCTGACCTATTACCCCCGCAACCGCCGGGCGGCATGCTTGATCTCTACCACGGTTTACACTTGCCCGATCTGGAATGGCTGTTCGCGCGTGGAACGCTCCAGGGCAGCCCGGGCTTGAGCTTGGAAGCGTGGTTACTCAAGCGTTTTGGCATCGACGATACACAGCCGGTGGCAAGCTTTTCCTTGCTTGCGGATGGGGGCGTGCCCGGTATTACTTACTGGCTACGCGCCGATCCGGTGCACCTGCAAGCGCAGCGCGATCAACTCGCGCTGGTGGATGGCGCCATGCTGGCGATCACCGCCACTGAGGCGAGCGCGCTGACCGAATCGCTCAATCAGCATTTCTCGCAAGACAGCCTCAAATTCATTCCGACGCATCCGACACGTTTGTACTTAGCGCTCGGAGCCGCACCCGATCTGGTGACCCACGCCTTGCCCACCGTGGCGGGAAAGTCCATCAATAGTTGCCTGCCCAGCGGCGCGGAGGGTTTGCGCTGGAATCAAATCGCGACCGAAATTCAAATGCTGCTGCATGTTCATCCGGTGAATCAGGCACGTGAAACGCAAGGCCAGCCGACGATTAACAGCGTGTGGTTTTGGGGCGGCGGCGTTTGCCCATCCCTGGGCATGCCCGCTATGCCAGAAGAACAAATTTGGGCGAATGATGCGCTGGCGCGTGGGCTGGCACTGGCAGCCAAGCAGACGCCACAAGCGTTGCCATTAAATTTTGATGCGTTCATGGCACAAGCAAACACGACTAGTGCACATTGCGTGCTATGGGATGAGCTGCGCCGGGCCGCGTGGTATGGCGATCATGACGCCTGGCGTATGGGCCTTATGCGCTTGGAGGCCGATTGGATCAAACCGCTATGCTATGCGCTGCGGCGTGGGATCGTTTCTGAAGTAACGCTGCATGCGATTAGCGAGCAGGGTTGCCTTGCCGTGACGACGAACCGATCGGGACGCTGGCAATTCTGGCGTCGACCGAAAGCGCTTAAGCATTATTCGTCGGAGATGCAAGCCGCTTGAGGATGGTGGCTCGTGATTGAAGCGTTTTTTGAGCGATAATCCACGCATGACCAGCATCACCATCCGCCCTGTCCCCCAACCCGATTTCGAACGCCTCACGCAGCATGGCCTCTCCCCCTTGCTCGCGCGCATTTACGCCGCACGCGGCATCACCGATCCACAACAACTGGAAGCCGAGCTCGCCGGCCTGCTTCCCCTCGCCAGTCTGACAAACGCCGAAGCGATGGCGCGCGCACTGGCCGATGCGATCGCCGCACACAAACGTTTGCTCATTGTCGCCGACTACGATGCCGATGGCGCAACGGCGTGTGCGGTGGGCTTGCGGAGCTTGCGCGAATTCGGCGCCACTGTTGAGTATTTGGTGCCGAATCGTTTTGAATATGGTTATGGGTTGACGCCGGAGATCGTGCGGTTAGCTGCGGAGAAGAAACCCGACATTCTCATCACCGTGGATAACGGCATCGCCAGCCATGCGGGGGTGGATGAGGCGCACCGCCTCGGCATGCAGGTTTTCGTCACCGATCATCATTTGCCGGCAGAGACCTTGCCCGATGCCGAGGTGATCGTGAACCCGAATCAGCCGGGCTGCGCATTCGCGAGTAAAAATCTCGCCGGGGTAGGCGTGATGTTTTACGTCATGCTCGCATTGCGCGCCGAGCTGCGCCGCCGTGGCACGTTTGCAGACAAAGCCGAACCGAATCTGGCCAAGCTGCTGGACATCGTCGCGCTCGGCACCGTGGCGGATGTGGTGCGGCTCGACGACAACAACCGCATCTTGGTGCGCCAGGGTGTGGCGCGCATTCGTGGCGGCCAGGCGTGTGCGGGGATTCGCGCCTTGTATCAAGTCGCGGGACGCAGCCCGCAGCGCGCTTCGACTTGGGATTTGGGCTTTATGCTCGGCCCCAGGCTCAATGCCGCTGGCCGTCTCACGGATATGGCGCTGGGCATCGAGCTGCTCTCCACCGACGATGAAGCACGCGCACAAGCTATCGCCATTAAGCTAGATGAATTAAACCGTGAACGGCGCGAGATCGAAGCCGGCATGCAGGAAACCGCGCTCGCGCAGTTGGACAAGATTGAAGTGGGAGAGCGCAACGCCTTAAGCTTATTCGACCCGGCGTGGCATCAAGGCGTAATCGGCATTCTCGCCTCCCGCCTCAAGGAAAAGTATCACCGCCCGGTGATCGCTTTCGCGCAAGGCAACGCGGGTGAATTAAAAGGCTCTGGCCGCTCGATCGCCGGATTTCATTTACGCGATGCCTTGGATCTCGTGGCCAAGCGCCATCCGGCTTTGCTGAAAAAATTCGGCGGTCACGCCATGGCGGCGGGGGTGACTTTAGATGAGGTGGATTTTGCACAATTCGAATCCGCATTCGAAACGGTTGCCGTCGAATGGCTCAGCCCCGAACAACTCGCGCGTACGATTGAAACCGATGGTTCGCTCCCCGCAGCCGACGCGCAACTCGATACCGCCCAAGCACTCGCACGCCAAGTATGGGGCCAAGGTTTTCCCGAGCCGCAATTCGTCGATCGATTTGTCGTCACAAACCAGCGCATCGTGGGCGAGAAGCACACCAAACTCCAACTCGAACGCGATGGCGCGCAATTTGAAGCCATGCTGTTTTTCCGCGCGGATACCCTGCCCACCGAGATAGAAGCGGTGTACCGTCTCGACGTGAACGAATTCAACGGCAAACGCAGCTTGCAACTCATTCTTCAGCACTGGGAGGCGGCATGCAACTCCCCTTCTTGAACAACCCCGATATCGGGCATTTATTCACCTTCGCAACCAGCCTGGCGCTGGGGCTGTTGATCGGCCTGGAGCGCGAACGCAACCCGAACGCCAAAGCCGGGCTGCGCACCTTTGCCCTCACCGCCTTGCTCGGCACCCTAGCCGCCTTACTCGCGGACAAGACTGGCTCACCCTGGTTTTTGGCAGCGGCGCTGGTGGGCGTGGCTGGCTTCATCCTCACCGCTTATCTCGGCAATGGCGATACCGAGCCCGGCACCACCACCCAGGTCGCACTGCTGGTGTGTTTTGGCCTCGGCGCGATGGTGTGGTATGGCGAGCCGACGCTGGCGATCATGCTCGCCATCGTGACGACCACCCTGCTCTACTTCAAAACTGAGTTGGAAGGCATATCAAAAAGCCTCACGCGGCGCGACCTGGTATCGATGCTGCAATTCGCGGTGGTCACCTTCATCGTGCTGCCGGTGTTGCCGAACCAGAACTATGGCCCCTACAGCACGCTGAATCCGTATCAAATCTGGCT
>JAUXTZ010000264.1 GCA_030681095.1 Burkholderiales bacterium | reverse complement strand
AATACAATTCGACCTGCGCGGCCACTTCGATGAACTTATCGAAATCCACCGGTTTGACGATGTAGGAATTCGCGCCAAGCAGATACGCTTTTTGCATATCGACGTCTTCACTGGATGTGGTGAGCACCACCACCGGGATGGCGCGCAAAGTGGGATGCGCCTTGAGTTGCCGCAGCACCTCCAGTCCATCCACCTTCGGCAGCTTCAAATCCAGCAGGATCAGTGCGGGCCAAGCTTCGCCTGATTCCCAACGGGGAATCCAACTCAAGGCTTCGGCACCGTCGCGGGCCACATGCAGCGGATTGGTCAGCTTGCGCTTAGCAAAAGCGCGCAAGGTCAGATCCAAATCCACCGGATTGTCTTCCACCAACAAAATCGGCTGAGACGACAAATCAGGATTCATATCGGCAACTCCAGATAAAAGGTAGCGCCCTGCCCTGGCGTGCTTTCGGCCCAAGTCCGGCCGCCCATGCGTTGCAGCGCACGACGCACGATCGCGAGCCCAATGCCGGTACCAGGAAAATCCTCGACGAGTTGCAAGCGCTGAAATATCTCGAAAATGCGTTCGTGAAATCTCATATCGAAGCCGATGCCATTGTCACGCATCCAAAGAATACAGCTATGCGCTTCCCGGCGTATGCCTATTTCGATAGTAGGATGGAGCGCGTCGCGGGTGAACTTGAGCGCGTTGTCGAGCAGGTTGCGCAGCGCCATGGCCAAGCCATCCCGGTCGGCGGTGACCGCTTGGGGGGGAATGTCAACCTTCATCGTCACGCCGCGCGCGGCGATTTCCTCAGCACGTTCGGCAATCGTCATCTGCAGCAAACGCGGCAAATCTACCTGATCCGTTTGCAAGACGCGGCGCTCGATGCGGGAATAGGCCAGCAAATCCTCGATCAATCGCGCCATTTGCCAGGCGCCGTGGCGGATGTTGGCGAGAAAAGTGCGGCCTTCCTCGTCCAATTCGGCGGCGTGGGTTTCCAGCAGCAATTGGCTGTAGCCGTCAATGCCGCGCAACGGCGCTTTTAAATCGTGAGAAACAGAGTAGGCGAAGGTCTCCAGCTCTTTGTTGACGGCCTGCAATTGCGCGGTGCGCTCAGTCACGCGCTGTTCCAGTACGACATTAAGCTGGCGCACCTCGTCCTCTGCCTGTTTACGCGCGGAAATATCGTTGATGGAGGAAAAAATTGCCGATTCGCCTTCGAATTCGATGATGGCGGCGGAAAGCTGCGCCCAGAATGGCGCGCCATCCGCGGCACGCAAGTGCAATTCTTCATCGGTGACGGTGGTCTCGCGCAACAGGCGATCCAGAAAGCGATCCCGCTCCGTGGGATCCAGATAAAAATCGCTAGCGAGCTGGCCGATACCCTGTTCGCGCTTGATGCCGAATTGGGCTTCCGCGCGCCGGTTGCCATAGCGCAGGATACCGTCACGCAGGCGGGTAATCACCACCGGGAACGGCGCCGTTTCCAACAAAGTGCGATAGCGCAACTCGCTCACCCGCAGCGCATCCTCTGCCAACTTGCGCTCGGTAATGTCGTGAAGCACGGCGATGCGCGCATCCCGCCCTTCGAAGTTGATATCGTGAGAATAGGCGACGATATTCACCAGCGTGCCGTCCTTGCGCAGATGATGCCATTCGCCGACAAAAACGTGGCCATGAAGCTGGGGGATCAAGGCGACGATCGCCTCTTTTTCCGGCTCAGGGTAGAGATCAGGCAGGAGCAGGGCCAGTGCCTCCTCGCGGCTGTAGCCGTACTGATTCATAAAAGCCTCGTTCACCGCCAGCAGCTTCAGGCTGGCGCGCTCGTACACCAGCATCGGCGCCGGGTTGCGCTCGAACAGCAGCCGGAAGCGCGTTTCGCTTTCGCGCAACGTTTGCTCTGACCGTTTGCTGTGAATGGCGAGCGCCGCCAAGTTGGCGGCGATGCGCAGCAATTTATCGTCGTTCGCACCGAGGTCGCGCGGCTCGGAAAAATAAACTGCGAACGTGCCGAGCACGCGTGAATCGCTGGAAAGAATCGGTTCCGACCAGCAGGCGCGCAAATTGGCCCGAGCGGCAAGGTCTCGATAATTTTCCCACAAGGGATCGGTCGCAATGTCAGCTACCACGACGCGCTCGCCGCGAAACGCGGCGGTGCCGCACGACCCCACGCCCTCGCAGATCTCGGCGCCGTCGACCGCTTGATTGAAAAACTCCGGTAAGCCGGTCACCGCGCCCCGGCGTAGATGTTTGCCATCAACATCGAGCAGCAACACGGAGCCAATCGCGCCCGGCAGCACACTGCCGACGAGATCCGTCAGACGCGTCAGCACAGCGTCCAATGGCTCGTTCCTGACCAAGGCCTCCAACACCAGCGCGTTGCCGCGCTGCATCATCTCCATTTGATGGCGCGCGCTGATGTCCTCAATCGTCGCGACGAACAACTCTACCGCTCCGCGCGTGCTGCGCACCGCCTTGACATCGATGATGGCGTAAATAATGGCCCCGTCTTTGCGCAGGAAGCGCTTGTCCATCTGATAGCCGTCGCTTTCGCCTCTCAGCGCACGCTCGAATTGGGCAATATCAGCGGCGATATCGTCCGGGTGAGTGAGTTCCGCCCAGGTCAGCCCCATCAATTCTTCACGCGTATAACCCAGCATTTCACACAAGCGATCGTTGACGTGCAACCAATGCTTGGTAACGGGCGAAGTACGGGCACTTGCCATAATGTTGTTTGAGAAT
>JAUXTZ010000262.1 GCA_030681095.1 Burkholderiales bacterium | reverse complement strand
GGGTCTCAGCGTGGAAGAAATCCAGGAAGCACTGCGCATGCAAATCGAGGGCCAGCACGCGGGCACCGTGATCGAAGGCAACCGCCGCACGCCGATCGTGCTGCGCGGGGCGGAGGGGGTGCGTGCCTCGCCCGCCGATTTCGCCGCCGTGCGCATTACCACCAAGGATGGCAGCACGATTCCGCTGGCCAGTGTCGCGACATTGGAGCGCGCTGCGGGCCCGGTAAAAATCGACCGCGAAATGGGCAGCCGCTACAGCGTGGTGATCGCCAATGTCGGCGGGCGCGACCTGGTCGGCTTCGTGAATGAGGCCAAGGCCGCCGTGGCGCAAAAGCTGCCCTTGCCCACCGGCTATCGCATCAGTTGGGGCGGTCAATTTGAGAATCAGCAACGCGCGGCGAGTCGCTTGAGCATTGTGATTCCGATTGCGCTGGGGCTGATTTTCATTCTCTTGTTCGCAACCTTTGGCTCGGTGCGCCAGTCACTGCTGATCCTCAGCAACATTCCATTCGCGCTGGTCGGCGGAATCGTCGCCTTGTGGCTCACCGGAGAATACTTGTCGGTGCCCGCATCGGTCGGCTTCATCGCGCTGCTCGGCATCACGGTGCTGAATGGCGTGGTGCTGGTCAGCTATTTCAATCAACTGCGCAGTGAAGGCATGGCTTTGCGCGAGGCCGTAATCAACGGCGCCAAGCGGCGTTTGCGCCCGGTGCTGATGACGGCGACGATTACCGCGTTCGGGCTGATTCCGCTGCTGTTTGCCAGCGGCCCCGGCTCGGAAATTCAGCGTCCGCTCGCCATCGTGGTTATCGGCGGTTTGATTACGGCGACAGCGCTGACGCTGATGCTGCTGCCGATTTTGTATTTGCGTTTCGCGTATCCGAAACAGGAGAACTCAAATGTCTGAACTCTGTTTGACGCTGCTATGTCCGCCGGCGCTCGAAGAAAAATTACTCGACTTGCTGCTCATGTCGCCCGAGGCGGCCGTGTTTACCAGCGCACCGGTCGCCGCCCATGGCCTAGCCTTTGGACGCTTAAGCGCAAGTGAGCAGGTGTTGGGACGTGCCAAGGCGACGCAGGTCCAAGTGCTGTTAGCGCTCGCGCACAAAGACGCCTTACTCGCCGCCGTGCAAACGCAATTTTCCGGAACGGGGCTGCGTTATTGGCTCACTCCGGTGAGTGAAGCAGGAGCAATCGTATGATGCCCAGGCTTTTATTTATCTCCCTCTTTGTCCTGGCGTTATCGGTGCAAGCCGCATCCGCGCCCGAGACGCCGGGCTTGCTGCCAACACAGATGGCGCGCCCCCTGTTGGAACAAGACCCGAATGTCGCGGCGGCGCGTGCCGCTGTCGAAGCGGCGCGGCATGAAGCGGGCCTGCTCGACAGTTCGCCTTATGAATGGACCGCCAGATTGTCGAGCCAACGCCGCTCGCTGCAAGAAGGCCCGGCTTATCAGGAATGGAGCGCCGGCATCGAGCGCCCGCTGCGCCTACCCGGCAAGGCCAGCGCCGACCGCAACATCGGCCAAGCCACGATAGAAGGGGCTGAGGCACGTTACGGTGAAGCATTGCACGAAGCATCGCGGGACTTGCTGAGCCTGTGGCTGGATTGGATCGCCGCCGAGCGCGGGCGCGAATTGGCGAATGCTAATCGCGAATCGGCGCAGGGAAATTTAAGCGCCGTGGAAAAACGCCTGCGTGCCGGCGATGCTTCAAAATTGGATGTGAGCCTGGCGCAAGCCGATCTGGCCGAACAGCAGCGCATGGAGAATGACGCCAAGACTCAGGCGGCGGTGGCTTGGGGACATTTGCATGCACGCTTCCCCGGGTTCGGCCAGGAATGGAAGACATGGCCAACGCCTGTGCCGCTCAAGGAAAGCGCCGCATTTTGGCGCGAGCGCATTCTGGCTGAGAGTGATGTACTCAAAACGGCGCAGGCGCAATTACAAAAAGCGCAAGCTGAAGCAGAACGCGCCCGTGCCGACAAACTGCCGGACCCTACCGTCGGCATTTACACCGCGTCGGAAGCCGGTGGGCGTGAACGCATTACCGGGCTCAGCGTCAGCATGCCGATTCCGGGCGGGCAACGCGATCAGCGCGCGGCCAGATCGCTCCAACTTGTCGAAGTCATGCGCCAGCAAGTGGAAAGCAAAAAACGCGAACTGGAAGCAGAGATTGCCAATGCGCTTGCGACCACGGAAGGCGCGTATATCAGCCTGCAACTCGCTGAAGCGGGCGCTGCCGCCATGCAGGACAACGCCCGGCTCATGCAGCGTGCTTACGCGCTCGGCGAAGCGGATTTGCAGTCCTTGCTCTTGGCACGGCGCCAAGCAACGGCTGCGGCGCAAAGCGCGCTGGCTGCCAGAGCCGGGGCCGCAAAAAGCTATTACTGGTTGCTCATCGACGCGCATTTGGTGTGGGATTTGGATCACGAGTAGCGCGTCGTATTCGAACGATGTTGGTTAAGGAATGCCCTTGCCCAGTTCGGTCGTGCATGGACATTGTTCCGGGAATCGTTCGCATTCCATCTCGCGCTGTTTCGCCGCGGCTTTCTCTTTCCGGAGCTGATTTCGTAGCTTGTGCGTGATCGCGAGCCACACGATGACCGTAAACAACGTTAGCCAAGTCATCCAGGCGGTGTCCAATGGGCCGTCCGGCATGCCGTCGGGGGCTACCGCACGCACCCAAAAGAACATTGCCATTGCGCCCGCGCCTTCGGCCACGCGCGCGGCCACGCCATCGATGGCGAGTTTAACGAATGAGCGGTCGGAAGATTCGATGCGAATAAAAGCTTGTTCCCAAATCGAGCGGTGGATGGATGAACGCAAGCCGCCTTCCGTGACCTTGAGCACGGAGCGGCCAAAAGCCGTGGCCGCAGCCGTCGCAAATGTCGCGCTGCCGAGTAGGGCGAAGGGCAAGACCATCAAGCCGCCGCCCAAGCCGATTCTGTTCTGAATTTTTGGCGCCAGGAATAATTGCAGCAGTAAGGAGCTGAGATTCAACAGGATGTAGAAATTGGCGAAAAAGTTGGCATTGCCTTGCTCATCCATCTTGGCTTCCGTCGCGACGATATAAAACTGCACGTCGATGAGCAAGCCCGCGAGCGCGCCCGCCATGGCGATGAGCAACAAGGTGCGCGCATAGACATTCGATAAGGGCGCCAGGTAATGGCGATTTCCTTCCTCGCTCGCGGATTTGGCGCGAATATTGGTCGGATATCGCCGGTGCATCATCAACACCAAACCCATCACGGCCACGATCAAAATCGCGCCGATGAATAGCATCCACCGGGCTTCGATCATCATGGCTAACCCCTTGGCGGCGAAGCCGCCCAGCATGCCGCCCGCCAATGAGCTGGCGCCGATGCGACTGAAGATTTGCGCTGCCGTGTTCTTTGGGGTGCCTTCAAAGATATCGCTAGCCAAGAGCCATAGGCTCGCAAACAGAATGCCAAAAATGGAAGGCACGAACATGAAGATCGCGAACAGTAAAGGTGAGTCGCCCGGCCGCAAAAACGGCGCACTCGCGCCGATCACCGCCGCGGCGAAGATGAGAATGCCGATGCGCGCTGGGCGCGCCCCCCAAATTTTCATGGCTTTGACGAAGATGATCGCGAGCGGCAAAGAAGCGGCGGCGATAATCATGGTCGCCACGGGAAGCTGCAAAATGCCCGCGCCTTGAAAGAACAAGGCGTCGCGCCCGGTTTTGGTGATGACAAAAGCGGCGGTCAGCAAACCGATGGCGAGTGCAGGGAAAAGAAACTTCAAGCGGTCTTCGTTAAGAGTAATCATGGCGTGTTACCCAGGTGAGGTGTGTGTTGCGGAAACGGCGCGCAGGGCGGCGCACTGAGATAGACAAATATATTCTGGAAGCGCCAAACAAGGCAACCGTTGAGCATAAGACCCGGTTGGCGGTGCTAACCTGACAATGCCGCGCACCTTTGCAGCGTGGCAGGACACTTCGCTTAGTCGCCCCTGCATGGTTTCCTTACACGCGCGGTTTTCGCGAGCGCCCTGACCCACCGCTTTCCTAAAATTTCCGGCTATACTCCCCCCACAAAATCAACGGGGAGGAGCCCATCATGCAAGCTATCGAATCGCTGGTATCCACTTTGTCGGGCTGGGTGTGGGGACCACCCATGCTGATCCTGCTGGTCGGCACTGGCCTCTATCTCACCATCCTGCTCAAGGGCATGCAGTTTCGCGCTTTGCCTCACGCTTTCAAACTGATTTTCCAAAAAGATCACGGCCACGCCGGCGACATCAGCCATTTCGCCGCGTTGATGACAGCGCTGGCCGCAACGGTAGGCATCGGCAACATCGTTGGTGTCGCGACTGCCATCACGCTCGGCGGGCCGGGCGCGGTGTTCTGGATGTGGATGACCGGGCTGGTGGGCATGGCCACGAAATATGCTGAGGCGGTGCTGGCGGTAAAGTATCGCGAGCATGGCGAACACGGCATGCGCGGCGGTCCGATGTACTACCTGGCTAAGGGTGCGAACCTGCCCACGCTGGCTTGGTTCTTCGCGTTGTTTACCGCGCTCGCGGCGTTCGGCATCGGCAATATGACGCAGGCCAATGCGGTAGCGGGAATTTTTCAATCCACGTTTAATATCGATCCGTGGATTACGGGTGTGACGCTCATGCTACTGACCGGTCTGGTGATTCTGGGCGGTATTCGTTCCATCGGTCGCTTCACGTCCTTCTTGGTGCCGTTCATGATCGTGGGTTATATCGCGGCCTCGTTGGTGGTGCTGTATTTCAATGCGAGTGAAATTCCCAATGCGCTTGGCCTGATTTTTTATCACGCCTTCAACCCCATTGCGGCGGGTGGCGGTTTTGTGGGTGCGGCGGTTGCAGCGGCGATTCGCTATGGCGTCGCGCGCGGCGTGTTTTCCAATGAGTCTGGTTTAGGTTCTGCACCCATCGCAGCGGCGGCGGCGCGCACCAAAGATCCGGTGACGCAGGCGCTGGTGAGCATGACGCAAACCTTCATCGATACCTTGGTGGTGTGCAGCATGACCGCCCTGGTGATTCTCACCGCTACGCCATGGACGCAAGGCGTGGGCGCGGGACAGCTCACCAGCCTGAGCTTCGCAGAGACGCTGGGCACAAGCGGGGAAATCATCGTCGCGGTTTCCACCGCGCTTTTTGCCTACTCCACCTTGCTTGGCTGGAGCTACTACGGTGAAAAAGCGATTGAATACCTGGCCGGCCCGCGCGCCATCCGTGCTTACCGCGTGGTATTTGTTTCTGCGGTGATCATCGGCGCGATGATGAAGCTGGAGTTCGTGTGGAATTTCTCCGACCTCATGAATGGCATGATGGCGATTCCTAATCTGATTGCGCTACTCTTGCTGTCCAAGATCGTGAAGCAGGAAACCGACCGCTACTTCAAAGCTTGAGGAAGAGCTGATGCGCAGCCACTGGACCAATCGCTGGGCCTTCATTATGGCCACCGCCGGCTCGGCGGTGGGCTTGGGCAATATCTGGAAATTTCCCTACATGACGGGGACCAACGGCGGTAGCGCCTTTGTGCTGGTTTACCTGCTGTGCGTGGCGCTGATCGGTCTGCCGCTGATGATGACGGAAATCATGCTGGGCCGCCGCGCGCAGCGCAATCCGGTGGACGGCATGGCGCACTTGGCGACGGAAGCAGGAGGGACGCGTTGGTGGCGCGGCGTGGGCTATATGGGTATCGCCGCCGGCATTCTTATTTTGTCCTTCTACAGCGTGGTGGCGGGCTGGGTGCTGCACTATGTGCTGCGCGCCGCAAGCGGCGATTTCTCGGGCATGACGGCCACACAAGCCAAGGATCAATTCTCAAATTTTGTCGCTAATCCGTTGGCACTTTTGTTGTGGCATAGCGTGTTCATGTTTCTTACCATGTTCGTTGTCGCGCGCGGCGTCACCTCTGGCCTGGAGCGTGCGAACAAAATCATGATGCCGAGCCTGGTGGTGATCCTGCTTATCCTGCTCGGTTACAGTCTGGCGGTGGGCGATGTGGGCCGCTCGATCGAATTTATGTTCCGCCCGGATTTTTCCAAAATCACGCCGGCGGCGATTCTCTCCGCCATGGGCCATTCCTTCTTCACGCTCAGTCTCGGCATGGGTGCGGTGATGGTGTATGGCTCTTACTTGCAGCGGCATGCGTCTATCGCACGTGCGGCGTTTTATGTGGTGCTGGCGGATACCGCCATCGCCCTGGTGGCCGGCATCACCATTTTCGCCATCGTGTTCGCCAATCAGCTGGAACCGGCGGCCGGCCCTGGCTTGCTGTTCCAGACGCTGCCGATCGCCTTCGGGCGCATGCCGGGCGGCACCGTATTCGCTACCCTGTTTTTTGTGTTGGTCGGTTTCGCCGCCTGGACTTCGTCGATTTCTCTGGTGGAGCCGGCGGTGTCGTGGTTGATTGAAAATACCGCGTTGACCCGTGCGCGCGCCGCACTGCTAGTCGGCGGGCTGATCTGGCTGATCGGCATTGCGGTGCTGCTTTCATTCAATGAGTGGAGCGAGGTCAAACTGTTCGGACTCAATATTTTTGATTTATTTGACAAACTCACCACCAATATCTTGCTGCCCCTGGGCGGGTTGCTGATGGCGTTGTTCGCGGTATGGGTGATGCATGCGGCGCATGCTCAGGAAGAATTGGCATTGAACGACCGTCACTACCGGCGCTGGCTGTTCGTCACGCGCTTCGTGGCGCCGTCCGCGATTGTGCTGGTGTTCTTGAATCTTATTGGCTGGCTGCCTTTTATTTGAATGGACAGCAGCGCGTAAAAGAAAAAGCCGACGCGGAGTCGGCTTTTTCTTTGGTCAAGGACATGATTATTTAATCGAGAGCACCCACTGCACAACTGTCTTGATGTCTGCGTCGGGCACTTGCGGGTGCGGCGGCATAGGGATGGTGCCCCATGCGCCGGCCCCGCCTGTTTTCACCTTTTCGATCAATCTGGCTTCTGCAATTTTGTCGCCCTGATATTTGGTGGCCACTTCTTTAAACCCGGGGCCGATAAGTTTTGCATCTACCTTGTGGCAAGCCATACACGCATGCTTGGTGGCGAGCGCCTGTGCCGCAGCCGCATCTACCGCCGGTGTCGCGGGCGTGGCTGCAACTGCCGCCGCACCGGTGGTGGCTGCAGTGGCTGTGGCAGTCGGGCTTGCCGCTTTGCTCTTTTTAGCGCTGGTTTTTTTCTTGGTCGCCTTGGGCTTGGTGGGCGTTGTGCCCTCGGCCAAGGCGGGTAAGGGGCTCAAGGCGAGTCCAGCGAGGCTGAAAATGACTACCGCTAATTCTTTCATAACACGCTCTCCATTCAGTCGATAAAAAAGGCAGGCACCCTGTCGGGAGCCTGCCTTCATCAGGATGCAAATACCTGGTTTATTTGGTAGCCAATACCCATTGCACGATGGCTTTAAGGTCTGCGTCCGGCACTTGCGCGTTAGGCGGCATCGGGATTGTGCCCCACACGCCGGTACCGCCCTTTTTCGCTTTGTCGATCAATTTTGCTTCTGCGGTTTTATCACCTTTGTATTTGGCGGCCACCTCTTTAAAGGCTGGGCCAACTACTTTTTTGTCTATTTGGTGGCAAGCCATGCAAGCGTGTTTGGTTGCGAGGGCTTGACCGTCCGCAGATGCTAGGACTGGGG
>JAUXTZ010000261.1 GCA_030681095.1 Burkholderiales bacterium | reverse complement strand
ATTCTCCATACCCCACTGGTGCCCGGATATTAAATCTTCTTTTACCCAAGCCCATTGCCCAAGTTCTTCATAGGATGGAATAGGATGAGCCAGAACCCATTTTCCTGCCCAAAGGGATTCAATCAAGCGATTAGGACTTTTAACTGCCACTTTAGGATTCTCTAATTGTGCAGGGATGAGCACGCAGTGACATTGTTGCAATTCATGCCAGACCGCTGAGCGGGACCATGGCTGCAATCGCAATTTGAAGTGTTTAGGTGCGATATTGCCAAGCTTATCTATGCTATCTACTATCGCTGGCATCGGATTGGTAACTACCACTAGTTCAATAGCGTTTTTGCTATATAAGGTCTCCAACTGGGGAGCAAAGTTGTAAAGTGCGCCGAAATTGAACTCATGGCCAAACCAGAGCAGACGCAGAGGGTTGGATGCGGAAAATATTGCTCTAATGCCCTTCCTACTTTCTGGCGGATTATATTCTGCGTTTCCTCGTGGCCCTTCTATCGGATCGGAAATCACATGAAAATTCAATCCGGTTGCAGTTGACATGATGCTGCTTAGCTTCTTCGTGGAGGCAACACGCACATCCGCAAGAGACGCTAATGCTTTCTGAAATGGTCCCAAAATAGGCGTATCAATATGATAGTCGCAATAATCCGCGACAATCAGTGCTCCCCTTTGCTTTGCCTTATCGGCTAACGCTAACGCGGCATTTTGCCACTGGACAGTCTCTTCAACGCTCGACGCCTGTTGCTTCGGAACGACTAAAACGTCAAGAGCATGCTCTCGTTCTGTGCCCGCTGTTAAGAGAGAAGGATTCAACACACTAACATCATGACCCCTCTCCGCAAATTGGAGAGCCGGCAATGTAATGCGATAACGTATGCTCGCCATGGGGCTATCGCTGGATGGATCAATTGGGCCAGGAGCCAGATATTCGGTTAGCCAGCTTATTTTTAGTGGTGTCATAGTTACTTTTAGCGCCTCTCCCCAGAGTCAGCATTATCACTCATACCGCAACGCCTCCACCGGCCTTAAACTCGCCGCCCTGCGCGCCGGGTAGTACCCAAAAAACACCCCCACGGCGAAGGAAAACAGGAACGACATCCCAATCGCACCGAAGGTGATCTCAACCGTCATGCCGCTCATGTCGCTGGTGAGCCAGGCGACGCCGATGCCGATGCCGATGCCGATGCCGATGCCGATGCCGATGCCGATGCCGATGCCAATGCCAATGCCAATGCCAATGCCGATGCCGATGGTGCCGCCGACTAGGCAAATCATCAGCGCTTCCAGTAAAAATTGCAGCAGGATATCGCGACGCCTCGCCCCGACGGCCATGCGGATGTGATGGCCTCGATGCTAGTTTTACCGGTTAACCAAGCGCGACCTCCTTCACCGAATTATTCGCGCTCCTTCCAACGGTCTGGGTTTCTGCTGCCATGCATGACTGCGACAACAACAATTGCGGCAGTCTCTACTTGATAATAAACGCCAAAAGGAAAGCGGCGAAGTAAAGCGCGCCGTGTGTTTCTGTGTACGACAGGATGCAGTTGTGGAGTTTCCGCAATCGCAGAGAAGACCGCGAGAGCCTCGGTAAGAAATTGGCGCCCCAATCCCTTCTGTTGCCCTTCATACCAGAACGCCGCATCCGCCAAATCTAACTCCACTTCCGGACGGAGGCGAACTTCAAGCGTCATATTTTGCGCAGGATGTCAGCCACCGCGACGGTAGCCAAACGACCAATATTCTTGTCGATTTCGTAAGCATCAAGCCGACGGTCAAGCTCGGCTTTCTGTGAAGCGGTAAGGGGCAGCGCTTTTTGATCTACGGCGATACTATCCCATAGATCTTCAACCACCCTGATTCGTTCTTCTACGGGAAGCTCTTGCAGTTTTGCGTTCATGGTAAGACCTCCAGAAATAATTACTGTACTACAAAATCTGCTCGGCCGCCGCGAGGTTGCGTAGGGCAGGAAAAGAGGTCGCCCAGGTTACTTTGCTTGAATATCAGTGAGTGGATTCGTGATAAGTATCCCTGCGATGCGCTGGCCGCTTTGCATGTCTTCGCTCAACAATTCAGTAGCCCCTGATCGCTCGGCGGCAGCAATGATCATTCCATCCCAGAATGAGGTTTGCCATGTGTCGGCTATTTCAGAGGCGCGTATGGCCATCTCGCCATCAGTCGCGACACGAAGCCATGGCAGGTAGGTGCGCATTATTTCTCGCGCGATGGATGTCGATATGGGCTGCGGGATTTTTTTTGTTACGTTAACGAAAAATTCTTGCAAGACTTGCGTGCTCAGACAACCGTTTCCTTCATTCCAGAGATTTATCAGTAGCTGTTTGGCGCGGTCGTGTTTGCTGCCAGCGTCACGATCATGCGCATACAGGAGGATGTTGGTATCAACGAAGCGCAGTTCGGTCATGCAGTGACTCACGATTTATGGTGCCTTGACCACCGAGGGGGAAGGCTTGATCGAGCAGGGTAAACGCAATCTGTTTCGATTGTTCGTAGTGCATCTGTTGCTCGACCTTCACGCGCAATTCGTCAGCGAGCATGGCGCTGATGCTGGTGCCACGCTGAGCAGCAAAAGCACGGGCTGCTTTTAGAAGCTGCTGATCAAGCGCGAGAGTGATGTTTTGCTTCATTAGGATAAGCCTCCACTAGCATGTCATGAAGCACGTATTATACGTGCGAATATCTGGAATGCGCAAGGTAGACGCTCGTTTGGAATCGTTTTCCCCGTTGCATGTAACGACTACTGATTCTATAATGTTACATGTAACCATAATTTATGGGGATGATCATGAAAACAAGCACTTCCGACAGAGTTCAGAAGCACCGCATCGCTTTGCGGGCTGCCGGCTTGCGACCGGTACAAATTTGGGTTCCTGATACCCGCCGAGCCGGGTTCGCCGAGGAATGCCACCGTCAATCACGCGCCTTGCGTGGCGATGCACACGAACGGGAAACCTTGGCATGGCTAGAGGCTGCGGCTGACACGGATGGCTGGAAATGAGACGCGGCGATCTGGTGACGATTGCCTTGCAGGGTGACTACGGTAAACCGTGTCCGGCACTCGTTATCCAGTCCGACCTATTCGACGAGCATCCGTCTGTCACGATCTTGCCTGTGACTGGCGAGCTTCGAGATACCCCTCTATTCCGCATCACTGTAAAACCGAGCGATAAAAACGGACTGAGCAAACCTTCGCAAGTGATGGTTGATAAAGCGCAGACTGTACCCCGCGAGAAGATAGAGGAAACATTTGGGCGGCTCGACGATAATTCTATGCTCGCAGTGAATCGCGCCTTGGCGGTTTTCTTGGCGTTCGCGTGAAAATATAATACTGATACCCACCTTCACTCATACCGCAACGCCTCCACCGGCCTTAAACTCGCCGCCCTTCGCGCCGGGTAGTAGCCAAAAAACACCCCCACCGCAAAAGAAAACAGAAACGACATCCCAATTGCGCCGAAGGTGATCTCTACCGTCATGCCGCTCATGTCGCTGGTGAGCCAGGCGG
>JAUXTZ010000257.1 GCA_030681095.1 Burkholderiales bacterium | reverse complement strand
AAACGCGGACGAAATATCGTCCGTTTTTGATTTTAAATGCCGAGTAAGCACCCTTCACCTTGTGGTGCTTGGAAAACCGAATGGCCTGGCATTTCCGCGGTTGGGAATCATGGTCGCGAAAAAAACCGCGCGTTTATCGGTTAGCCGCAATTACATGAAGCGTATCGTGCGCGAACAATTTCGCGCCCAACAGGATGTTGTGGCTTCGCTGGATATCGTGGTGCGAGTTACTAAATCATTCAATCGTCAGGATTTTGCAGCGATCATGCAGGAATTATCAGCGATCTTCGTCAAAATACGCAAATGTCAAAATTCCTGATTCTGCTTATTCGTGCCTATCAATATATCGTTAGCCCGCTTCTCGGGCCGCGTTGCCGTTTCACGCCAAGCTGTTCCGATTACACCGGCGAATCCATTTCAGTCCATGGCCCGGTCAAAGGGCTTTGGTTTGGCCTCAAACGCATAGGCCGTTGCCACCCATGGTGTCATGGCGGCTACGATCCCATACCTAAAAAGTAAAAGAAATTAAATGGATACTAAAAGATTAATTCTATTTGTCGTGTTCTCGATGTCGATTTTCATGCTGTGGGATGCGTGGCAGCGCGAGCAAAATCCGCTGCCCGCCACGAGCCAACCAGCAGCGCAAACACCGGCAAACAGTGGAATCCCAACCCCAAGCCAAGTAGCCCCTATCGCGCCAAGCAGTCCAACGGTCACGCCTGCCGTCAACCCGCAATTGACCAAAGGCGAACGGATCAATGTTAAAACAGATCTCTTTGACGCTGAAATTGATGTTAACGGCGGCGATCTCCGGCGAATGGTGCTGATTAAGCATGGTTCGGCAGATGACAAGAAAAAGCCGATTGTTTTGCTGTCGGATGAAGCGCCACATTTTTATGTAGCGCAAACCGGGCTCATCGGTGCCGGCTTACCCACACATAAGGAAATATTCACCGCTGCGGCTAAAGAATATGTCTTGAGCGCGGACGCAAAAACCTTGGAAGTCCGCCTCGCCTGGCAGGGCGCGAACGGCGTACAAGTTAATAAAATTTACACCTTCCATCGGGGTAGTTATCTGATCGATCTCTCGTATGAAATCAAAAACGCGAGCGGCCAGGCCATGAAGGCCGATGCGTACTTTCAGCTTTTACGCGATGACACGCCGCCCGCCGGGGACTCACAATTTCTGCCGACCTACACCGGCCCGGCCATTTATACCGAAGCGCAAAAATTCCAAAAGCACGCCTTCGGCGATATCGGAAAAGATGCGAAGACAGATACCGTTGTCAGCAAAGATGGCTGGGTCGCGATACTGCAGCACTACTTTCTGACGGCTTACTTACCGCAAGGCGCGGGACAGCGTGAGTTCTATACCAAAAAGCTGTCTGACAAACTGTTCGCGGCCGGCGTCATCATGCCGCTGGGCGAGATCGCGCCCAACGCCGATGCGCGCCTGAGCGTGCCGCTGTATGTGGGTCCGCAAGAACAAGAAACCTTGAAGCAACTCGCGCCCGGACTGGATCTGGCGATTGATTACGGGTGGCTGACCGTGGTTGCGGTGCCGATATTCTGGCTGCTGAATCTGCTGCATAAATGGATCGGCAATTGGGGCTGGGCCATTATCGTGCTGACCATTTTGATCAAGGGCGCGTTTTATCCGCTCTCTGCCGCCAGCTATCGTTCCATGGCAAAAATGAAACTGCTCGCACCCCGCCTGCAAAAAATGAAAGAGCAGTACGGCGACGATCGGCAAAAAATGCATCAGGCCATGATGGAAATGTACAAGACCGAGAAAATCAATCCGTTGGGCGGTTGCTTGCCGGTGGTGGTGCAAATCCCGGTGTTCATCGCTTTGTACTGGGTGCTCTTGTACAGCGTGGAAATGCGTCACGCACCGTTTGCGTTGTGGATTCAAGATCTCACCGCGACCGACCCCTATTACATCCTGCCGATTATCATGGGCCTCTCCATGATCGTTCAAACCAGGCTCAATCCGACGCCGCCGGATCCGATTCAGGCCAAGGTCATGATGATCATGCCCGTGGCGTTTTCGATTTTCTTCTTCTGGTTCCCCGCCGGCCTGGTGCTGTACTGGGTGGTGAATAACATACTCTCCATCGCGCAGCAGTGGCGCATCAATCATGTCTTGGGTAACGCCCCCAAGCCAGTCAAACGCTGACACCATTGCTGCTATCGCCACCGCCCCTGGGCGCGGCGGTATCGGTGTGGTGCGCGTATCCGGCCCAAAAGCCCTCAGGATTGCTCAAGCCATAATCGGTAAACAGCCGCCGCCTCGACAGGCCACGCTGGCGAATTTCCTTGACACGGATACCAGCGTAATCGATCAAGGCATCGCGCTTTACTTTGCCGCGCCGCACTCCTTTACCGGTGAAGACGTGCTTGAACTGCAAGGCCATGGCGGACCGGCGGTCATGCAACGTTTGCTTGCCCGCTGTCTGGAAGCCGGCGCCCGCATCGCCGAGCCGGGCGAATTCACGCGCCGCGCCTATCTCAACGACAAGCTCGATTTGGCACAGGCCGAAAGCGTTGCCGATCTCATCGATGCCTCCTCCACGCAAGCTGCGAAAAGTGCCATGCGCTCATTGCAAGGCGAATTTTCGCGCGAGATTCATGCCCTGGTACAAGGTCTGATCGATCTACGCATGTTGGTGGAAGCCACGCTGGATTTCCCCGAAGAAGAAATTGATTTTCTCGAAGCTGCTCATGCCAAACAAAAGCTTGCGGCCATTCGCGAGCAACTGGAGCGGGTATTAAAACGCGCCAAGCAAGGCGCGCTATTGCGTGAGGGGCTGCAAGTGGTTTTGATCGGCCAGCCCAATGTCGGCAAATCCAGCTTACTCAACCGCCTGGCTGGAGAAGAGGTCGCCATCGTGACCCCGGTGGCCGGCACCACGCGCGATACAGTGCGCGAGGAAATTCAAATCGAGGGTATTCCGCTGCATATCATTGATACCGCTGGGTTGCGCGAGACGCAGGATGAAGTGGAAAAAATCGGCATCGCCCGCACCTGGGCCGCCGTGGAGAAAGCCCAACTCGCACTGGTGATCATCGACGCCGCGCGCGGCCAAGCGGTGGAGGATGAAGCCATCCTGCGCAAACTTCCGAACGGCTTGCCGGTATTGCGCGTCTATAACAAAATCGATTTAGTGGGTGAACCCCCCCACGTAGCACGTGATGGCGAGGCGGTTTACCTTTCCGCCAAAACCGGCGCCGGCCTGGAAATTTTGCATGATCGCCTGTTGCAACTCGCGGGCTGGCAACCAGCAGAAGAAGGCGTGTATCTAGCACGCGAACGCCATCTCCAGGCGCTCTACGCCGCAAAAAACAGCCTGGAAAAAGCAGATCAAAATTGGCAACAACTGGAGCTATTAGCGGAAGAATTGAAGCTTGCGCAAAACGCGCTTGACCATATCACTGGTGAATTCTGCGCCGATGATTTGCTTGGCGAAATATTCTCGCGGTTTTGCATAGGTAAATAGCGTAAGGGCGAGGCATGCCTCGCCCACACCCTTATCCTTCGTAATCGACGAAAATCTGCGCTTCCGGCACACACAAACCCATCAAAAATTTCTTCATTGCACCCACCGCCACGCTGGGTCCGGCAACATAAATATCCGCACGAGTAAGCGTGGGAATCGCCAGCAGTTTTGGGCCGATGATGCGCGCAACCATGGATTCCTGACGTGTGGCGGTGGCGTCCAAATCGCCGCCGACCAGAATCGGCGTGTAGGTAAAATTATCCAGCGCGTCGGCCCAAGCCCGCGCCAGTCCTGGTAGGTATAAGCCAGATTCCTTGGTCGCAATCCACAGCAAGTGAATCGATTCGGCTTGATCCAGCGCCATTGCATGCTCCATCAGGCTTTTGACCGGCGCGAAGCCGGTGCAGAAAGCGATGAAAATTGTCGGGCGCGAGGAGGCGGCGTCCAGCACGAAATCGCCGCCCGGCCCCCTGATGGAAACGCCATCACCCGCCTTGAGCTGATCAAACACATAATCGGAAAAATAATTGCCATGCAGGCGTCGCACATGAAATTCTAAATGCCGGTCTTCGCACGGGCAACTCGCGATCGGCAACTCCGCCGCCAGGCTGCCGCCGAGGGTTAGTACAGCGCGTTGGCCAGCGAGAAAGCGCAGCCGGTCGCGCAGCGGGGTCTTGATGTGAATCACCGCGACCTCGTCCGTCGGCTGATCCACCGCGCGCACTTCGCCGCTGAGCTGTTGTTGCGGCAAATCGTGCGGGGATTGCGCCACCTCGGCTTCCAACACCAGATCGGAAACCGCAGTGCATGAACACATCAAGGCATAACCTTGTGCCTGTTGGGTCGGCGGCATCACATATTCATGCGAGCGGACTTGCTTGATCTCGCCCGACAGCACGCGCGCTTTGCACGAGCCGCAACTGCCGCTGGAGCAACCATACGCGAGCGGAATCCCGGCGCGCAGCGCGGCCTCCAATATCGTGTCGTTACCTTCCACAAAAAAATCCGCCCCAGAGGGCAGTACTTTGACTTGAGCAGAAATGACGCGCAAAAAATTGTCGCGGATCATTAAGGCGCTAGCATCAGAGGTCGGCAGCGTTTGCAGCCGCTGCTCTTGCAACCAGGTTTTCAGTGATGCTGCTGCGCTTGCGCGCTCACCGGGCTGTTTGGCCCATTCATCCAGCAAATTGCTTATACCGCTGAGCATGCCTTGCGCGTGATTAAGCAGCGCCTTCGATTCCACCAACTCCTTGCTTAATTCATGCAGACGTGCGGCGAGCACTTCTTTATCCGGGAGGGTGCGATCCATGATGCGCCGGCTAAATGCGCTGTCTTTGATCTGTTCGATTTGTTCGAGTACGGTGCTGTCTTCCAGCGCGGCATTGGGATAGGCCCGGTGTAATTCGTCCAGGGTCACCATGCCGTCAAAAGAATCGAGCTCGCCGCCTTGGATTTTCTTTTGAAGTGCACCGCGGGTGACGCCGACTAAGCGCGCGGCGCGGTGGAGATTGAGTAGTTTGGGCATAATATTTAAATCGAATATATCGCTAGTGTATTCGTAATCAGTAAATTTGAAAAAACACAAACCCCGTTCTTGCATAAGTACATGTTTCTACGACATTCTCATTACCTGTGGATAAAATTTGGCGTATTATGTCCGGCCTTTGCAAAATATCGTGGTTGACCCATGGATTTCCCGCAAGCCTTTGATGTAATTGTGATTGGTGGCGGCCACGCCGGCACCGAGGCGGCGCTTGCCTGCGCCCGCATGGGCGTGAAAACCGTGCTGCTCACGCATAACATTGAGACCCTGGGCCAAATGTCGTGCAACCCCTCCATCGGCGGCATCGGCAAAGGCCATTTGGTGAAGGAAGTCGATGCCCTGGGCGGTGCCATGGCTGCGGCCACCGACGAGGGCGGCATCCAGTTCCGCATTCTCAATTCCAGCAAAGGCCCGGCGGTGCGCGCGACCCGTGCCCAAGCCGACCGCGTGTTGTACAAACAAGCCATCCGCAGCCGCTTGGAAAACCAAGCCAATCTTTGGCTGTTCCAACAGGCGGTGGACGATCTTATTCTAGACGGCGAAAACGTGATTGGCGCCGTCACCCAACTCGGACTTAAATTTCACGCCCGGGCCGTGGTGTTGACCGCCGGCACCTTCCTCGGGGGCTTAGTGCATGTGGGCTTATCCAATTTCCGCGCCGGGCGCGCGGGTGACCCGGCCTCGATCAGCTTGGCGGCACGGCTGCGTGAATTGAAACTACCTGTGGGCCGCCTCAAAACCGGCACCCCGCCGCGTATCGATGGCCGCAGCCTGGATTATTCCGTAATGACCGAGCAAGCGGGCGATAACCCGGCACCGGTGTTTTCTTTCCTCGGCGACGTGAGCCAACATCCTCGCCAATTACCTTGCTGGATCACCCATACGAATAGTCGAACGCACGATATTATCCGCGCCGGTCTTGATCGATCCCCCATGTATACGGGCGTAATCGAAGGAGTAGGCCCACGCTATTGCCCGTCGATCGAAGACAAAATCCACCGTTTTGCCGACAAAGAAACGCACCAAATTTTCGTCGAACCGGAAGGCCTGACCACGCACGAGATCTACCCCAACGGGATCTCCACCAGCCTGCCGTTCGATGTGCAATTGAATTTGGTGCGCTCGATCAAGGGCTTCGAAAACGCCCACATTACCCGCCCCGGTTACGCCATCGAATACGATTACTTTGACCCGCGCGGCCTCAAAAGCTCTTTGGAAACCAAGGCCATCAAGGGCTTGTTCTTCGCCGGGCAGATCAATGGCACCACCGGCTATGAAGAGGCTGCGGCGCAGGGCTTGCTCGCGGGCATCAACGCCGGGCGCTACGCCCAGGAAAAAGAATCCTGGTGTCCGGCCCGGGGCGAAGCTTACCTCGGCGTGCTGGTGGATGACCTGATCACGCGCGGCGTGTCTGAGCCTTATCGCATGTTCACCAGCCGCGCCGAATATCGTCTCTCCTTGCGCGAGGATAATGCCGACCTGCGCCTGACTGAAATCGGCCGCAGCCTGGGCGTGGTAGACGATAAACGCTGGGAGCATTTCAACCGCAAGCGCGATGCGATAGCGCTCGAACAAGAACGCCTGAAAACCACCTGGGTAAATCCGCGCACCTTGCCCGAAACGGACGCAGTGCGTGTGCTCGGGCAAAATATCGAGCGTGAGTACTCGCTCGCGGATTTGTTGCGTCGGCCGATGGTGACCTACGAAACCTTGCTGAGTTTGCCCGGTGCAGGCGCGGCTCTGACCGATGCGCAGGTCATTGAGCAAATCGAAATCCAGACCAAATACCAAGGTTATATCGAGCGTCAGCAAGAAGAAGTGGAAAAAAGCCGCCAACAAGAATCACTCAAGCTGCCACTGGATTTTGACTACCGCGAGGTGCGTGGTCTGTCGATCGAAGCGGCGCAAAAGCTCAACCAACACAAGCCAGAAACCCTGGGTCAGGCGGGCCGCATTTCCGGCATGACCCCAGCGGCGATTTCGCTGCTCTTGGTGCATTTGAAGCGCCGCAACGGGACGAAAAAGAAAAGCGCATGAGTTTAAGCGATGACTTGCTTTCTGGCCTATCCGCGCTGGGCGTGGTGCTGGATTCAGCGCAGCAGAAAAAGTTGCTTAATTACATCGCACTGATCGTAAAGTGGAACAAGGTGTACAACCTCACCGCAGTGCGCGAACCTGAAGCGATGATTGGGCACCATCTACTGGATAGCCTGGCAGTGTTGCCGCATTTGACCGGGGTGCAGCGCTTAATCGATGTCGGCAGCGGCGCTGGTTTGCCCGGCATCCCGCTGGCCATCGCCCGCCCGGATATGCAAATCGCCCTGCTCGATTCCAACCATAAAAAGACCACTTTCATGCGCCAAGCCTGTCTGGAGCTAGGGCTTACTAACGCGGAAGTCGTTTGTGAGCGGGTGGAGAATTGGCAGCCACAGGACAAATACGATACCGTGATTTCGCGCGCCTACTCCGAGCTGAAGGAATTCGTGCGCCTCTCTGCCCATTTGGTGGCGAAAGGCGGTAAGCTTTATGCCATGAAGGGTTTGTATCCGACTGAGGAAATCACCCAACTCAAAGCCGGCGCCAAAGTAGAAGCAGTCATGCCGTTAACCGTGCCGGGGCTTGAAGCGCAACGGCATCTGGTCATCATAGGGGTGGAGGAATAATGGTAAAAATTCTCGCGGTCGCGAACCAAAAGGGCGGTGTGGGCAAAACCACGACCAGTGTCAACTTGGCGGCCAGCCTCGCCGCCGCCGACCGCCGTGTGCTGCTCATCGACCTAGACCCCCAAGGCAATGCCACCACCGGCAGCGGCATCAACAAAAGCGAACTGACCAAAACGGTCTACCACGTGCTATTGGAACAACAAGGCCTGGCAGATGTGCGCATCACCGCACCCCAGGGCAACTATGATGTGATCCCCGCCAACCGCGAACTCGCCGGCGCGGAAGTGGAATTGGTGGATGAAGAACATCGCGAGCAACGCTTAAAGCGCGCGCTGCATGACGTGATTGAACAATACGACTATGTGCTGATCGATTGTCCGCCAGCGCTATCGTTACTCACCATCAACGGCCTAGTCGCGGCGAGCTCGGTCATGATCCCCATGCAATGCGAGTACTACGCGCTGGAAGGCTTAAGCGACCTGGTCAACACCGTGAAAAAAGTGCGCGCCAACCTGAATCCTGAACTTGAAATCGAAGGCCTGCTGCGTACCATGTTCGACCCACGCAATGCGCTCGCACAGCAAGTGTCCGACCAGCTGCAGCGCCACTTCGGCGACAAGGTTTACAGCACCGTCATCCCGCGCAATATTCGCCTCGCCGAAGCCCCCAGCTACGGCACGCCGGTGATGTATCACGACCGCGCCTCGAAGGGCGCGCTGGCTTATGTCGCGCTCGCCGGCGAGTTTTTGCAGCGGCGCGAGGGCGCACCTGTTCCCGTCTAAAGCGACAGGAACACAAAGCTTCACATTAAGAAATTTTTTACTGGATCAATAATAAATGGCAAAGCATAAAGGCCTAGGCCGCGGGCTGGATGCCCTGCTCGGAGAATCCTCAACTTCTTCTGCAGCAAGCGGTGAATCGGGCGAATCCCTTAGAACTATCGCCATCAGCGATCTGCAGCCGGGCAAATATCAGCCGCGCGCCCACATGGATCAAGCCTCGCTCGCCTCCTTGGCGGAATCGATCAAGTCGCAAGGAATCATGCAGCCGATCCTGGTGCGCAAGCTGGATACGGGCCGCTTTGAAATCATCGCGGGCGAACGCCGCTGGCGCGCAGCGCAAATGGCCGGCTTGAAAGAAGTGCCGGTGGTGATTCGCGAAGTGCCGGACGAAGCCGCGCTCGCCATGGCGCTGATCGAAAATATCCAGCGCGAAGATTTAAACCCGATCGAAGAAGCGCAAGGCATCAAACGCTTGATCGACGAATTCGCCATGACCCACGAGGGC
>JAUXTZ010000254.1 GCA_030681095.1 Burkholderiales bacterium | reverse complement strand
TGGTCTGACAACCCATTTCGTCGCCACTTCTTCTTGTCCAACTATGTAAACCGGCATCTGGAGGCTCGCGTGGTTGAACATGCAGACCGGGTGATATTTACTTCGAAGGAAACGCTGGAGTTGGTGATGCGGAAATATCCCGTGGCTTGGCGTGACAAGGCACGGGTACTGCCGCACAGCTACGAGCCAGATCAGTATCCTCGGCAAACGGAAGTGCGGGAGGGTCCGCTCATCATTCGGTATCTGGGTAATTTCTATGGGCATCGTTCACCGCTGTCCCTGTTCCAGGCTTTGGCGAAACTCCATCGAGAGTCTCCGGCATTAGTGGAGAATATCCGCATCGAACTGATTGGAAATGTGCCGCCGCGGATGCTTAACAACCACGTTTATCGCAGTCTGCCCAAGGGGATCGTAAATATTGTATCCACGGTGGCATACCGCCAGTCGCTGCAATTGATGGCAAGCGCCGATCTGCTGCTGGTGATCGATGCGCCGGGCGAGAGCAGCGTCTTCCTGCCGAGCAAACTGGTGGAATACTTGGGAGCTGGGGTACCCATCCTGGGTATTGTGCCTCCAGGCGCTTCCGCCAGTCTGATCGGCTGTCTTGGCGGGCGGGTGGCCAACCCAGCGAGGCCACAAGAAGTGGACTGCGTCCTGAGGGAATGCATTGACGATTGCTGGAACCGTCGCGCATCGAGGCCTTCTTCCCTCTGGGGTGTTGAAGAGGTTCGAGCCGAATATCGCGCAGATCGTATCGCACAAAACTTTCTCAAGATCGCTGAAGAGGTCATGGTTTGACAAGTAAAGCGATGCCTATTTCACCAAAGGTATTTTTGTATGGCTATTATGGCTTTGGCAATGTGGGGGATGATCTTCTTCTTTCCAGTGTGATTTCAGCGCTCTCCCGATTTTCGCCGGAGGTCAGATTTGCTGTTCGTAGCCTGAATCCTGTTCCCAGTGTCGCCGATTCGCGCATTCAATACGTTGCGCTGGAGCGAATCATGGCCCGTGCGGGGTGGTCCCGGTGGCGGCGTTTGGCGAGCTATGCACTGGCTACATGGCGTAGCTTGCGCGGATGTTCCCACCTGGTTTTTGGCGGTGGCACGCTGTTTCACGCCCGGGCCCGATCCCCCATGAATCTCGCCCTGATTGCCATGCTGGTGCTTATGGCGCGGTTGCGTGGCGCACAGGTTTTTGCTCTGGGGGTGGGAGTGGCTTCCTTGCCTAAAGGTGTGTCGCAACGCTTGATGGGATTCATTTTGACTCTTGCGCAGGATTTTGCCGTGCGCGATGCGTCATCGCTAGCGAACTGTCGACGCTTATCAGGCGTATCCAAGGTGCGGCTTACGGCTGACTTGGTTTTTACCCTTCCGCTGGAAAAGCTGCCTCGGATATCCGGCCTCCGGCCAGTCTTGGGAATAACCCTTGCTGCCAGCGATATTGGGAACGATGGCCTGGGCTATGAGGATTTTCTGGCGAGCCTGGCTTTAGCGCTGGAATGTTTGCGGGAGCAAGGGTGGGAGATTCGATTCCTGTCTTTCCAGGAGCTCGATCTGGATGGAATGAAATTGTCCGACTCTACCTTGTTCGCCGCTTTGTACCGTTATGGGTTGGGACAAGCTGTCGAGACTATACGGGTGAGTTCACTCCCGGCGGAGATTGCTCTTCAGTTCTCGGATATCGATGCCGTTGTCGGGATGCGCTTTCATGGTCACGTGCTTGCCGCCCTGATGGACATTCCGTTTGTAGGGCTTGGGCGAGACAGCAAACTGGCGGATCTGTGCGCTTACTTTTCCATGCCGTTTCTAGAGTTGGACGACTTGCAGTCCGATCGTCTGGTTGCGGCGGTGGAGCAAACCCGGGGGCAGGTGCTGAACCACGAGAAAACGTTCACGCTGTCTCGCACTGCGGCAGCGAATTTCAGCAGTATTGGAGCATCAATTTCATGAGAGTAGTGCTACACGGCTTCGGATCATTCCCCATTGTTTTCTGGCACATGATCCAGCATGCGAGGCAGATGCAAGTGCCGGTCGAGTGGGCGATAATCCTGTCCTCCAATCACCATCAGGCGCTGTTCACCGACTTGCTTGGAGCCGATCGCGTCATCGTTCTCGACCAAGCGGGAAGTGCGCCACAGGCTGGGGAAGAGGACTGGATATATCCAGGTGCTCTATATCGTGACATCGAGGCTGAAAAGCGAACGTACAAGCATGCGCCCGCGGCTATCCAGCGAGATCGGGCGATGGGTATGTACCGGCAAATCCGCCGATTCATGGCGCGCTTCGCACCTACACACGCCCTGGTTTCCCAAGTGGAAGGGTTTGATGGCAAGGTGTTCATTGCCACCGCCAACGAGCAGAATGCCGAGGTAGTGGTCCCCACTTCATGCCGCAATCTCGGTGGGATTTTCTTTTCACCGGATGACCTGGAAACACTCCCTGGATATGCATCTGCGGAATCTCCAAAGCATCGGCAGGCAGCCGAGGCCTTCATTCAAAGTTTCCGGGAGTCGCCCAAGCCGGCGCGCTGGACTTCGGATGCGTCGGATGATGATCCTCTGGAATCCTTTGTGCCGCCAACGCGGGTGCGGGCGATGGCAGCGTTACGGCGCTGGGTTGGGACACAGGGAGGGTTTCAGTGGGATTATTTGCGCGCTAGCGTACTCAACAATCTACCCTTTGTGCGCGATGCGGTTTGGGCGTCTCGACGTCGGCTGAATGCGCGCTATTGCGATGTCAGGTCGGTGGACACATTGCCTCGGAAATTCATTTTTTATCCGCTGCAGTATTCCCCGGAATCTTCCATCAATACGCCAGCCCCCTATTTTTTAGATCAATTCCGGGCCATCGACGCCATACGTTTTGCAATGCCAAGCGACTGTTTGCTCGTTGTGAAGGAACACCCAGCCTGCATTCTTCTGCGTGATGGCCATTTTGTGCGGCGCCTGCAACGCACGGCAGGGGTGGTGGTGGCCCACTATGCACTCCCCAGCATGGAACTGGTGAAACGGGCAGGGTTGACTATTTCCGTTACCGGAACGGCCACCTTGGAGGCACTTCTGCTCGGTCGCCGAACCGTGACGCTCGGGAGTTCATTGGTCTCCGGGTTCTTCGGAGGTGCGTGTCCCATAAGCAGCCTTTCCGAACGCATAGCGACAGATTTCGGTGCGGAGATTCCGCATTCCGACGTGGTTTCCTCGGTGGCTTCGATAATGAGTGTCCGGTACGAGGTCGAGTTCGGTTCTCCTGGTGTAGTGGGGGAACCTGTTTTACGGCGCAGAAATATTGCGCATCTGACGCAAGCGTTTTTAGATCACATTCGGCGAAATGATTCCACAAATATTCCCTAATGGATGTACTGCATGAATCTATCGATTACTCATGCCTGTGTGCCAGTCTGTCCTGTATGTGGCAGCAAGATGTCTTGGACCATCCCCTTTTTTGATCGTGAGGTAGACGCCGTCGTTCGGCGAGGGAATGGCTATCACTGGCGTCTGTGCCGGGCTTGCGGGAACGGGTTCCCCTCAACGGAACCGACGCTTGCTGAACTGCAAATATACTGGAACCGGAATCGGATTGATGAGGCTGAATCCCCTGTAACCCAGGAAGTCTGGCGCCAGCGCGTGGCCGCAAGCCGGGTATGGGCACAACATTCTTATGACTTCGTAGTGCCGTTCGTTCGTTCCGATTCCAAACGATTCCTGGATGTAGCGTGCGGTCTGGGGGAGACTGTCTCGTTGTTTCAGAAGCATGGGTGGCAGGCTGATGGGGTCGATGCAGATCCCAATGCCAAGGTGTTTCATGAACGTCTCGGTATCCGTACCACCATCGGCCAGATGGAGAGTGTGGATGCTTTATCCCGATTCGATCTGATATCGATTGCGCATGCCATCTACTTTATTACTGAACCGCGCCGCTTCGTACAACGGGTTCGGGACATGCTGGATGACGGTGGGCTGTTTTTGGTGGTCCTCAGCGACCTATTGTCGTCGTTGAATGCCAGCTATCCGGGGTATGTACATACTTGGTATCCAACGCCTTCGTCTTTGATTTATCTCCTTGAGCAGGAGGGATTCGAGATTCTGGGTAGCCAACAATTCAGGGGTTCTCGAATGGTGGTGGCGCGAAAAGGTAGCCGCACAACTCCTCGTGCTCACCCCTATCGCGCTTATTGGGCGCATCTTTCCCACGGTTGGCGATATCGGTTTATTGGCAAACCTCTGCGGGCAGTCGCTTCCTTGCGTAAACGCATCATGAGAGCTTAGGACATTGAAAAGCCAGGGGGGCCTTTGTCTTATGCCCCTTCGCGAAAAACGCACAGTTCCAAACAGGTGGCGGCGCGAAAGGCGAAATTCGCTCAACCGTCACTCACACAATTCCGGCCATTGTTGCCAATAGCAGGAGCCAAACGGGGAAAATTCACATGGTTACGTCAGTGAATGAAAGAACGCAATGAGGCGTGTCGTATATATCATCACGGGTCTTTCCACCGGTGGCGCGGAAATGATGCTGTTCAAGGTGTTGGAGCGCTTGGATCGTCGGCGCTTTGTTCCCCATGTCATTTCCCTGACGACACTGGGTGAACTTGCCCCGCGTATCGCGGCGCTCGGCATTCCGGTGGACGCAGTGGGTATGAAACCCTGCCTGTCCAGCCTTTCAGGGTTTTTCCGTCTAGTGCAACTACTCAAACGACTGAACCCCGATGTGGTACACACCTGGATGTACCACGCTGATTTTCTGGGTGGGCTGGCGGCACGTCTGGCAGGTGTTTCTGCGATAGGCTGGTGTATTCGCAACAGCAATCTGGACAAGGACAAAACCCGGTTTTCAACCCGTGCAGTCGTCAGTCTGTGCGCGTCGATCTCGAAGTGGATTCCGTTACGAATCCTCTCCTGTTCGGAGAAAGCGCGGCAAATTCATGTGGCGCGTGGTTATGTGGCGGAAAAAATGGTGGTTGTGCCCAATGGTTTCGATCTGACCCGATTCAAACCGGACAACGATGCACGAAGCAAGGTGCGCACCGAGTTGGGGCTTGACGTTGACACGCCATTGGTGGGGCTGATCGGCCGATTTGATCCGCAGAAAAACCATGCGGGGTTTTTTGAGGCGGCGGGTTTGCTGCATCGCCACATGCCGCAAGTCCATTTTGTGCTCGCAGGCCAGGGTATTGATATTGGCAACGCAGCATTGATGCAGGCAATGACCCAGGCAGGCGTGCTTGCCAACACCCATCTACTGGGTTTGCGTAACGATATACCTGAGTTGATGGCGACATTGGATGTGCTGGCTTCTTCTTCTTACGGTGAGGCGTTCCCCAACGTACTGGGCGAGGCGATGGCGTGTGGCGTGCCGTGCGTGGTCACGGATGTGGGCGATTCGGCTTACATCGTCGGTGATACGGGGCGGGTCGTCGCGCCGGGCGATATGGCTGGCCTTGCCATCGCGCTGGAAGCGTTGCTTGCGTTGCCGCTATCTGAGAAAACGGCGCTGGGCGAACGTGCGCGCGCACGGGTAGCGGAGTATTTTGGGATCGGCAAGGTGGTGCGGCAGTATGAGGATTTTTATGAAAGCTTGTTGGCGAATGCGCGGTAACGTGGCGCGCATGTCAAAAGGGTTGCAAACATGTGCGGCCTGACCGGCTACTGGAAAGCCGGTGGCCATTCGGTCGAGGCGGCGAAAGCGATTGTGAGTTCAATGGCTCGCCTCATCATCCATCGCGGACCGGATGATGAGGGTGCATGGATAGATGCTGATGCGGGGATTGCGCTCGCTCATCGTCGCCTTTCCATTCTCGATCTCTCGCCGCAAGGCCATCAGCCCATGCTGTCACAGTGCGGGCGCTACGTGATTGCGTTCAACGGCGAGGTCTACAACTTTGCGGCACTGCGCGAGAAACTGGACAAGGCGAGGGGCGCACTCGCGTGGCGCGGGCATTCTGATACTGAGGTAATGCTGGCGGCCATCGCCGCATGGGGGCTGGAAGCGGCGCTGAAGCAATTCGTCGGTATGTTCGCGTTTGCGCTGTGGGATCGTGAAACACGGACGCTGTCGCTTGCCCGCGACCGGCTGGGCGAAAAACCGCTTTATTACGGCTGGCAGGGCGAGACTTTTTTGTTTGGCTCGGAACTCAAGGCGCTCAGGGCGCACCCGGCGTTTCGCGCCGAAATCGATCGCGATGCGCTGACGCTGTTTCTGCGCCACAACGCCATTCCGGCGCCTTACTCGATTTATCAGGGCATATACAAACTGCCGCCCGGCACTTTTTTGCAGCTTCGCGCCGGGCAGAAGGATGCACGGCCGCTGGCGTATTGGTCGGCGCGCTCGGTGGCCGAGGCGGGGCAGCGCAATCTGTTTCGGGGCAGCGATGTGGAAGCGGCAACGGAGCTGGAACGCCTGCTCGGTCAGGCGGTGGGCGGGCAAATGGTGGCGGATGTGCCGTTGGGGGCGTTCCTGTCCGGCGGCATCGATTCCACCACTATCGTGGCGCTGATGCAGGCGCAAAGCCGCCGTCCGGTGAAAACCTTCACCATCGGTTTTAACGAGGCGGGCTACAACGAGGCCGAACACGCCCACGCGGTGGCGCGCCATTTGGGCACGGAGCATACCGAGCTGTATGTCACCCCGCAGGACGCGATGGACGTGATCCCGAGTCTGGCATCCATTTACGACGAACCCTTCGCCGATTCGTCGCAGATTCCCACCTTTCTTGTTTCGCGTTTGGCGCGCAGCCATGTGACGGTGAGCCTGTCCGGCGACGGCGGCGACGAATTGTTCGGCGGTTACAACCGTTATTTTTGGGCGCGCAATATTTGGCGCAAGCTGGGATGGATGCCGCACCCGCTGCGCGCGGCGCTGGCCGGGGTGCTCACCACACTGCCGCCCGCCGCGTGGAACACGGCTTTTCAGAAACTGGAACGCTGGCTTCCACCCAGGCTGCGCTATGCCAATCCGGGCGACAAGCTGCACAAGGCGGCGGAGATTCTGGCGGTGCGCTCGCCCGAGGAGATTTACCTGGGGCTGGTGTCGCACTGGAAAAATCCCGCGCAACTGGTGCCGGGTAGCCACGAACCTTTGACGCTGCTCACCGACCCCGGCCAGCAAGTCGATCTGCCGGATTTCGAGCACCGCATGATGTACCTGGATACGATTACCTACCTGCCGGACGACATTCTCACCAAGGTGGACCGGGCAGCCATGGCCGTGAGCCTGGAAACCCGGGTGCCGCTGCTCGACCACCGGGTGGTGGAGTTCGCCTGGACTTTGCCGCTGGACATGAAAATCCGCCACGGCCAGGGCAAATGGCTGTTGCGCCAGGTGCTCTATCGCCATGTGCCGCAGGCGTTGATGGATCGCCCCAAGATGGGTTTCGGCGTGCCGATTGATGTCTGGTTGCGCGGGCCGCTCAAAGCCTGGGCGGCGGACCTCATCGAACCGGGGCGGCTGGCGCGGGAGGGCTTTTTCGATCCGGCGCCGATTCAGCGCAAGTGGGCCGAGCATCAGTCTGGCAGCCGCAACTGGTCGTATTACCTGTGGGACGTGCTGATGTTTCAGGCGTGGCTGGAAAACGGGGCATAGGAATTCAGCGCGGCGGACCTGCCGCGCACGGTGGACAGTCTCGGTGGGGTGCTGGTGGGGACGCATGCTTTCCTTACCTGCGGCAGACCACTAATGAAGTCCTGAAAAAGTCTGGATTCTTGTCATTGCGAGCGAAGCGCGGCAATCCAGTTCATTGATTAATAACACATTTCTTGATTGCCGCGTCGCTACGCTCCTCGCAATGACGACTTATTCAGGGTTTCCCTAAGGCCAGGGAGTTATAGTCCAACTTATTATGTAGATACATGCCTACATATCCTTGCGCGGGGTGTAGGTTTTACGCTAATGTACAAACATATCTACGAATGCGAGGTGTGCCATGACCATCACGACCCTTTCAAGCCGCCAGTTCAACCAGGATGCCAGCAAGGCAAAGAAAGCGGCGATGGCGGGTCCGGTGTTCATTACGGATCGCGGCCGGCCAGCGCATGTCCTGCTAACGTTTGAGGAATACAGGAAAATTACCGGCGGACATACCAAGATCGCCGATCTACTGGCGATGCCCGGTATTGATGACATTGAACTTGATATCCCACAATTGCGCGATCTCGCACAACCGGCGGATCTCTCCTGATGTACTTGCTCGACACCAATGTTGTGTCCGAGTTGCGGAAAATCCGTCTTGGAAAGGCGAATCGTCACGTTGCAGATTGGGCCGACAGCATAGATGCCGCCGATTTGTATCTGTCAGTGATCTCAATCCAGGAGTTGGAGATCGGCGTGTTGCTGGCCGAACGCCGTGATCCAGCGCAGGGTGCGATATTTCGGACGTGGCTGAACGGTCACGTCTTGCCGGCCTTCATTGGCCGTATCCTGGCCGTCGACACGGCTGTTGCGCTTCATAGTGCCCGACTCCATGTGCCAGATCCCCGCCCCGTTCGCGACGGGCTGATCGCTGCGACGGCACTGGTGCATGGCATGACAGTCGTCACTCGCAACGTGGCCGACTTTAAGCCAACAGGTGTCCCGACACTTAACCCCTGGATCGGTCCATGAGTACCCCAAATCCTGGCGATGGCCGGGTGTACAACTTTGCGGCACTACGCGAAGAACTGGACCTTGTCGCTGGCGATGAAAATTTGCCACGGAGAAGGCAAATGGCTGTTGCGCCAGATGCTCTATCGCCATGTGCCGCAGGCCATTATGGATCGCCCGAAAATGGGCTTTGGCGTGCCGATTGATGTCTGGTTGCGCGGGCCGCTCAAAGCCTGGGCGGCGGACCTCATTGAACCAGGGTGGCTGGCGCGGGAGGGGTTTTTCGACAGAAACGACCACAATTCCCTCCCCTTCAAGGGGAGGGTTAGGGAGGGGATGGGGGTAAAGACGTGTGGCAGCATAGCGCCCCATCCCCATCCCAGCCTTCCCCTTGATGGGGAGGGTGCAAAATTAATGGCGTCTCTATCGGGAAATGGAATTAACCAGACACGAGGAAAGAAATCATGACCAAAATCGTGATTCGCACCGATGACGTGGCGGACTTTTTCTCGCGTGCGAAGGGTGCTGCAGGGAGAGCCGATCGAGGCGAAGCGTTCGAAGGCAAGGTAACGCTCTCGTTCGAAGACCCGCAGCGGATGTTTACCGTGCTCTCGGAAGCGCGCCGCCGTTTGATGCTTGAGGTGATGCACGAGCCCAGGACGATTAACGAGTTGTCGCACAGGCAGCATCGCAACCGTTCGGCCATCACCAAGGATGTCGGACTGCTTGAAAAGATGGGGCTGCTCGTTTCACAACGTCAGACCAACCCGGGGCACGGCATTCAGAAAGTCGTGCGTTCGGTCGCGCCCAGAATCGAGATGGTGGCAACGCTGGGATAAACCAAGATTGTTCATTAGACGATGGGGCGCCCTCGCCCCGAATTTCGCACCGCTGCAACCGCCACGGCTTCGGCCCGGGGGCGGGCCTCCTACAACAGCAAGGAGTGTGCACCCTGCCCAAAGCATCTCGCGCCCTAATGAATAATCCGGGATAAAGCATGCAGCGCTGCCAGAAAGATGGCCGATAACTGGATTATTTTTGATTCAAACTGAATAAATTACTTCTGGTAGACTTAGTCTGGTCAAGTTCAGGATGACGCCATGCAAACCATAAACATCCATGAGGCGAAAACCCACCTTTCACGCCTGCTGGAACAAGTGGCGGGGGGGGAGGAAATCATTATCGCAAAAGCCGGCAAGCCGATCGCCCGTTTGGTGCCGCTTGAAGCCGCACCGAAAAGACGTCGACTTGGCATGCTCAAAGGCAAACTCAATGTTCCGGATGATTTCGACGCGCCACTGACGGAAGACGAGCAGGCCTTGTTCGAGGGGCATTAGGGCGTGTTAACACTAATTTCACGCCCGCGACGAGGTCGTCTGGATGCAACTCGCGACAAAGGGATGCGCCCGAATCGGCCCGTCCCTTCGGGTTGCCGCGAGAAAGCGCGTCTGCGGCGTTGCGCCGCTTGGCAAGGGATGGCCCTTGCCGGCGCGACGCGCCTTGCATCCATCGCTTTCTCGCGGCAACGCGAACGCGAAATTAGTGTTAATACGCCCTAAGTGGTTGTTCTGCTGGATACGCATATTCTGCTGTGGGCGCTGGACGCTCCTGAACGATTGCCGCAGGATGTTGTGGCACAGCTTGAGTCGCCCGAAACCACGGTCTATTTCAGCGCCGCCAGTATTTGGGAGATTGCGATCAAGACGGCCCTGGGAAAAATTGATTTCCATTACTCGCCCGAGGACATCGCGCAGGCAGCAAAGGATACCGGCTTTGTTGAATTGCCCGTCAGCGCAGCGCATGGCGCGAAGGTCGCTCATTTGCCGCTGCACCACCGTGACCCATTTGACCGTTTGCTGATAGCACAGGTTTTGCTGATGCCTGCGCAACTAATCACCGCCGATGCAGCTCTTGTTCCCTATTCGGAGTTGGTGCGGCTCGTCTGAGCAAGTTATACTAATTAAAATATAAATTAGTATAACCAGCGATGCCACGGTTTACCGAGCTTTCCCTTTCAGCGCAAACGGCTTACGCACAGCTCTTTGATGCCGCCAGCGCGGCGGAGCTGTCGCGTTCGGTGGCTAATCTTGCCGGGTCTTTTGCACAAAAGACGGTCAAGGGGCGGGTTTACTGGTATTTCCAGCATACCGATCTGGTGGGGATATCGCGTCAAATTTACGTGGGCCCGGATACCCCGGAAGTTCGCAGGCTGGTCGAACTGCGCGCCAACGCGCCGGGTGCGGATGCGTTGCGTGCACTCGCCCGGTCGGCCATTGCGTTGGGCTGTCAGCCTTTGATGGCACGCCATTTTCGTGTGATTCGCCGCCTGCTCGATCATGGTTTTTTCAAGGCAGGCGGGGTGCTGGTTGGTACCCATTCTTTTCTTGCTTATGGCAATCTGCTGGGGGTAAGTTGGGCCGACGCATCACGGACGCAGGATGTGGATTTTGCCCATGCGGGAAAAAGCGTGTCCATCGCACTGCCGAGCAATATCGAGGTCGACGTGCATCGCGCCATCGAATCGCTGGAGATGGGGTTTTTGCCCGTTTCCGGCCTCGCGGGCAAAGCGGGCGCCACCTACCTCAACCCGAAGGAACCCGATTTTCGTCTGGACTTTTTGACCCCGCGCCACCGTGGGGGCGATGCGCCGATTGAACATCCACGGCTGCATGTCACCATGCAACCCCTGCGCTTTATTGAATATTCCCTGGAGAATATCGTCCAGGTAGCGCTCTTTAGCGCGGAAGGAACAGGTGTGGTCAATGTGCCGCATCCGGCGCGTTATGCTTTGCACAAGCTACTGATTTATGGGGAACGCAGCGGTTCATTCACACAAAAAGCCAACAAGGATCTGGCGCAAGCAGCCGCGCTGTTGGGCTGGTTCAAGATATATCGGCCATGGGAAGTGGAGGAAGCCTGGCAGGATATGGTCAATCGCGGCAAAGGCTGGGTTAGCCGGGTTGAACGTGGCATAAAAGCGCTTGATCGGTGGGCGCCCGATTTGGGTGTGGCTGATTGGCTGAAGCGGCCATAATCTTGGGGAGACGTTGAATAACGCTTTCATCGTTATTTGTTGGTATTGGCCAGCGCTGTGGGAGCGGCGCCCTCGCCGCGATTTGCGCACCGTCGCAACCACCACGACATCGGCCCGGGGGCGGGCGTGCGTGATTGTTGCCGACGCGTCGGCTTTTACAACCACGGCCTCCTCCTTGCGGGGGCTCCTACAACAAGACATGACTTCAACAACTAACAGTGACATAACCATTTTGAATGATGCCTGCTGAATGGATGGCGCCGCTTGCGGCTTTTCTGGTGTGCTGGCTCCTGCTTGCCTGGCTGCTGCGACGCGGCCGCCTGCCGATGGATCACCCCAACGCGCGTTCGCTGCATGAAACGCCGACGCCGCGCATCGGCGGGTTGGGCATCATGGCCGGGATAGGCGTGGCCAGCGTAGGGTTGGCTGATGCGACCCTGCTTCCGGTGGTGCTGGGTGCATTCGCGCTGGCTGCGGTGTCGGTGCTGGATGATGTACGCGGACTGCCGGTGAGGGTGCGCTTTCTCGCGCACTTCGTCGCTGCAGTGGGCTGCCTGCTGGCGCTGGGTGTCACCGGCTGGGCCTTGCTGGCGGGCACGCTGGCGGTAGTGTGGATGACCAATCTGTATAACTTCATGGACGGCGCGGATGGACTGGCGGGCGGCATGGCCGCAATCGGCTTCGGCGCGCTGGCACTGGCGGCGTGGCTGGGCGGCGCGCCGGGGCTGGCGGCATTTTGCGCGGCGATTGCGGTGGCGGCGCTGGCTTTTTTGCGCTTCAATTTCCCGCCGGCGCGGGTGTTCATGGGCGATGCCGGGTCGATTCCGCTGGGCTTCCTGGCGGCCGCGCTCGGCATCCTGGGAGCAATGCAGAATGTGTGGCCGTGGCTGTTCCCGCTGCTGGTGTTTTCGCCTTTCATTGTTGATGCGAGCGTGACGCTGGTGCGGCGCGGGCTGCGCGGCGAAAAAATCTGGCGGGCGCATCGTTCGCATTATTATCAGCGGGTGGTGTTGCTGGGGGCGTCGCATCGTCAACTGGCGATAGCTGCCTATGCGCTGATGCTGGCGATGGCTGCGCTGGCATTCGCGCAACTGATTCTGCCGCAACATATTGCGTGGCTGCTTATACTGTCGGCCGCACCCTATCTGCTGATTTTTCTGGCTATTGACCGGCGCTGGCGCCAATCCCGCAATGAATTTTAATCCACGCACTGCCACCATCATCCTGCACGACATCCTGGTGGCAGCCTGCGCCTGGCTGGGGGCGTACTGGCTGCGTTTCAATCTTGCGGTGCCGCCGGAGTTTCAGGCGGCGGCTTTCACTACGCTGCTCTGGGTGGTGCCGCTGCAGGCCGTGATTTTCTGGCGCTTTGGCCTGTATCGCGGCATCTGGCGTTTTGCCAGCCTGCCCGATCTCAAGCGCATCGTGCTGGCCGTGGGGCTGGCTGCACTGATGGCCCCGCTGGTGCTGATCCTGTTCCGCGTGCAGGCGGTGGTGCCGCGTTCGGTGCTGATTCTCGACCCGTTGCTGCTGCTCATCGTGATGGGCGGCAG
>JAUXTZ010000241.1 GCA_030681095.1 Burkholderiales bacterium | reverse complement strand
AAACCCAAGGCAACACCGCCGTGGTGCGTGGCGTGCCACGTCTCGACGGCGCGACCGTCATGGCCACCGACTTGCGCGCGTCCGCCAGCCTGGTCATCGCCGGCTTGGTAGCGCAGGGCGAAACCACCGTCGAACGTATTTACCACATCGACCGCGGCTACGAGTGCATCGAAGAAAAGCTGTCGCAGCTCGGCGCACGGATTAAGCGGGTGCATTAAACCGCAGCACCCCTCAGAGGATTAACCGGCTTGGATTCCCAACAACTTACCCAGCACATCGCCGCCGCTTGGCGCGATAGCGTCATCCCGCGCCTCGTCGAATACATCGCCATCCCCGCCAAGTCGCCGCTGTTCGACCCGGATTGGGCGGCGCATGGTTATATCGACCGCGCTGTGGAACTGGCAGTGGATTGGGCGCGTAGGCAGCCGATTGAGGGCATGGCGCTGGAAGTCGTACGGCTATCCAATCTGACCCCGACGATCTTGATCGATATCCCAGCCTTCACGGGTGCGTCCAAGTCGCAGCCGCTGCTGGAGCGCGATATCAAAATCCCTGCACCGAAAACCGTGCTGATTTATGGCCACCTGGATAAGCAGCCGGAGATGAGCGGTTGGCGCGAGGGCTTGGGCCCGTGGCAGCCGGTGATCGAAGACGGCAAGCTGTATGGGCGCGGCGGAGCGGATGACGGCTATGCGATTTTTTCCGCACTCTCAGCCATTGCCGCGCTGCAAGCGCAGCATGTGGCGCACCCACGCTGCGTGGTGCTGATCGAAACCAGCGAGGAATCGGGTAGCCCGGATTTACCCGCGTATATGCAAGCCTTATCCCCACGCATCGGCACGCCGGATTTAGTAGTCGCGCTCGATTCCGGCTGCGGCGATTATGCGCGGCTGTGGAGCACCGCCTCGCTGCGCGGCATGGTGGGCGGCGCACTGAGCGTGAACGTACTTACCGAAGGCGTGCACTCGGGCGATGCCAGTGGCGTGGTGCCGTCTTCATTCCGCATCGCACGCCAACTGCTATCGCGCATCGAGGACGAAGCCAGCGGGCGTATTCTGCCGCCGGAATTTCACGCGGCCATTCCCGAAGAGCGTGAGCGCCAGGCGGCGCAAGCGGCGCAAATCCTCGGCCGCATGCTGCATGAAAAATTTCCCTTTCACGGTTCAACTCAGCCGATCGAGAGCGACCTCACGCAACTGGTGTTGAATCGCGCCTGGCGCCCGACGCTGTCGGTCACCGGCGCCGACGGCCTGCCGCCCATGAAAAGCGCGGGCAACGTGCTGCGGCCGCATACCGACTTGAAACTTTCGTTGCGCCTGCCGCCGACAGTGGATGCGCCCGCTGCTGCTGCCACGCTCAAGCAAATCTTGGAACGCGACCCGCCACATGGCGCGACAGTTAAATTCGAAATCGAACAAGCGGCCACCGGCTGGAGCGCGCCGACACTCGCACCGTGGCTAGAAAAAGCTCTCAACCAATCCTCGCAACATCATTACGACAAAGCCGCCGGATTTTTAGGCGAAGGCGTGACCATCCCCTTCATGAGCATGCTGGGCCAGCAATATCCGCTCGCGCAATTCGTCATCACCGGCGTGCTAGGGCCGCATTCCAATGCGCATGGGCCGAATGAATTCTTGCACCTCGATTACGCACAAAAGCTTACTTGCTGCGTGGCGGAAATTCTCGCGGCACTGAAATGAAAAATGGCGGCCCCAAATGTAGATGGGGCCGCCATTCGAAGTGAGAACCAGCGTTACTCAGGGGCGAATATAGGCATAACCTTGTTGTTGTTTCTGCATCAATTCCACCACCCCGGCTTTGACATAGCCAATGTTGGCCAACATATCGTCCTTGGTAAGCTTTTGGCCCTTCATCGTATTCTCGCAAGCCACGACCTTGACCCCTGAGCCAGCCGCTTCCGTGATACGGTTGCCCACCTCGGAATCCAGCTTCAGCATGCCAATACCGGGGCCATAGGCAACGATTTCAATTTCTACATTTTCCTTGCCCAGATCGGTCTGCACGTTTTTAGCGTTGTTCAGCGCGAGATTCCATTTTTTGGGGTCCGCATCGCTGACCTGGAAGATGACTTTCTGTTTTGCTTCCTTGGTGGGCTGCTGGGCGCAGCCAGTCATGAATAAAGCGGATGCCGCAACTGCGCTAAGAACCATCAATCGTAAGTATTTCATTTTGTCTCCTCATATCGAATCGTAATGATGAAAAAAGGCCCACTAATCTACCCTGCGAAGAGCAGCTACCAAGATAATACGGCTAGATTTCTAAAATCTAAAGGCATATTTTCCATATAAATCCTGCGATATTTCACCCCGTATCGCCACTGCGCTTCGCCCAATCCCCCGTTTACAACTCCTTATGCGTGCCGTCGCAAAACGGCAAGGTTTCACTCATGCGGCAGCCGCACAGCCAGGCGGTCTCGGTTTTCTCCGCCACAAAGGAAATCGGCTCAACGCCAGTACCCTCATGCGAGCCATCGCACCAGGGTTGATTTTTGCTCTTGCCGCAAGCGCAGTACCAATATTCTTTGCCGGCTTCTACTTGAACTTCATACGGTGCGTTTTGCACGATCGGTCTCTCCATTGATTTGAAATGAATGCATCGCCTAAGCCCTTTGTAAAACAGGGGTTTGTGCCGGGGCGGGCGGGCCGGTACAATATGCCACAAATGGCCGCGCCATGGAGAATGTAAACCTCACGAATCAGTTTCTGATTGCCATGCCCAACATGGCGGACCCCTATTTTTCTAAGTCGCTCACCTATATCTGTGAGCATAACGAGCAAGGGGCGCTTGGCATTGTAGTCAACCGCCCGATCGACCTCACCCTGTCTACCCTGCTCGACCAACTCGACATCTCGCTCAGCCTCCCCGAGATCGGCAATATGCCCATCCACTTCGGCGGCCCAGTGCAAATGGATCGCGGCTTCGTGCTGCACCGGCCCTTGGGCGAATGGCAATCAACAATGCAAGTCAGCGCCGAGATCGGCCTCACGACCTCGAAAGACATCCTGCAAGCCGTAGCAGAAGGCACGGGGCCGAACCAATTTTTCTTGACCCTGGGCTATGCCGGCTGGGCGCCGGGGCAGCTGGAGCATGAAATCTCGCTCAATGCCTGGCTCAGCGTGGCGGCCGACACCAGCCTGATTTTTGATATCCCGGTCGAGGCGCGCTTCGAAGCGGCGCTGCACCTGCTCGGCATCGACACCATGAATCTGTCGGAGGATGTGGGGCATGCGTGAAATGACCATGACCCCCCGCTCCCCCCGCCACTCACCCCACACCCTGCACGGCACTATTCTCGCTTTCGACTTTGGTAAAAAGCGCATCGGCGTCGCGATGGGCGAGCTGGAATTAAAAATGGCGCATCCGCTCACCACGATTAGCGAGAAAGCCGATGCCCGATTTCAAGCAATCGAAAAACTGATTCAGGAATGGCAGCCGGTGCGCCTGATCGTGGGCTTGCCCACGCACATGGACGGCGCCGAGCATGAAATGACTGAACACTGCCGCCGCTTCGCGCGCCAACTGCAAGGCCGCTTTAATCTCGAGACCGAATTAGTGGACGAGCGCCTTACCTCAGACGAGGCAGAATCGATGCTCGCCGATATGGGCCGAGGCGGGCAAGCTGATAAACATTTGATCGATCAACTCGCGGCGCAGCGCATTCTGCAAGCTTACTTTGACCAATATGAAACTCCCTGATCCCGAACAACTCACACAACAACTCGCCCAAGCGATCAAGCCACGGCTGCGCGCGAATACCGTCTTGGTGGGCATCCACACCGGCGGCGCCTGGGTCGCGGAAAAAGTGCAACAGCAACTCGGCGGCAAACTGCCGCTGGGCACGCTCGATATTTCGTTCTACCGCGACGATTTCAGCCGCATCGGCCTGCACCCGCAGGTTACCCCCTCGGATATTTCATTCGAAATCGAAGACGCGCACGTGATTCTGATCGACGATGTGCTGCACACCGGGCGCACCATCCGCGCCGCGATGAATGAGCTGTATGACTATGGCCGCCCAGCGTCGATCGAACTCGCGGTGCTGATCGATCGCGGCGGGCGCGAGCTGCCAATCGCGGCGGACATGGTGGGCGCGCGCCTTGATCTGACCGAGAGCCAGAATATCCAGGTCACCCTGGATCCAAACAATAAATTAACCTTGAGCCTACACCAACGTTGATGACCCCGAACCCTCAACTCACCGACACCGGCGCACTGCGCCACCTGCTCACCATCGAAGGCTTATCCGCCCAGCTCATT
>JAUXTZ010000233.1 GCA_030681095.1 Burkholderiales bacterium | reverse complement strand
AACAGCAGCGTGAATGCGCGCCGTTTCGTGCTGAGTGCGGATCAGGGCAAGATCGATGTGTATGGAAAAATCAATGCCTCCGGCGTAAAGGGCGGTGAAATCGCGCTCTACAGTAAAGGCCAACTCACCCTGCACGCCACGGCTGAGCTTGACGCGAGCGCCACCGGTGCGGGACAAAATGGCGGGACGGTAACGCTGTCTACGCAGACGTTTGCGTTAGATGGCGACGGCAAGCCGCTCGGAGTCAATCTGAATGGGGGCGCCATCAAAGTGGGTGGTGGCACAGGCGGTCTTGGCGGCACGTTGCAACTACGTGCGCCACGCAATATCGCCAACAATGATCTGGCCATCGCTGCGATCAATAGTGTGATCAGCGGCGCTCGCGCGATCCGTGCCGAGGGCTACAGAACTTACCCTGATGCCGACAACAAGATCACCAGCAGCGATTTCGCGACAAGCGGCGACTGGTACAAGGATGCCGAGTCGTTTATGAAACAGACTGGCACGATCCGCACGCGCTTGAATATGGTCGGCAATAGCGCCTTCGCCCTCGCGCCGGGAATCGACATTGAAAGCGCCACCGATTTAACGCTGAGCAATGACTGGTCGGTTGCGGCCTGGCGCTACGATCCGAATACCGGCGCCATTGCGCCAGCGGGCCAACTGGCCAGCGGCTTGAACGCGAGTGGTAACCCGCTGCTGGCGGGTGTGTTGACCCTGCGCGCTGCGGGCGATCTCAAATTAGATTCCAGTCTGAGCGATGGCTTCGATACGGCGCTTGCTACCGGCACGGCGCAGGGTCTGAATGCTTGGTCTTATCGGCTGGTGGCTGGCGCGGATGTTGGCGCGAGCCCGCTCACTGTTAAGAAAAGCGCAGGCAATATCTCACTCGTGAACAGCAAGCTGATTCGCACCGGCAGAGGCGATATCGATATCGCCGCCGGTGGCAATCTCACTCTGGGTAATGACGCCTCCGTGATCTACACCGCAGGCAGCCAGGCAGCGGCGATTGCCGACTTCGCGCCGCCTGCATCCGGCAAAAGCGGCAAATCGCCCTATCTCGACGGCGGTGGTCATGTCTACATTCGAGTCGGTGGCGATCTCATCGGCAAAGTGGCCAACAAGGGTAGCCAACAACTGGTGAATAACTGGCTATTCCGCCAGGGCGAATTGAATGCTGACGGTAGTTTCAAAAAGCAAACCAGTTGGTGGCTGCGTCCCGACTTATTCAAGTCGGGGATAGCGACTTTCGGTGGCGGCGATATCGTGCTGGAGGCCGACGGCAAGATCGAGAATCTGTCGGCGGCGGCCCCGACCACCGGGCGCGTGGCGGTGGATCCGATTACCGGCACCAAGTTGGATGCGGTGGTGCTGGGCGGCGGGGATATTTTGGTGCGCGCCGGCGGCGACATTCTAAGTGGCGTGTATCACCTCGGGCGCGGCGAGGGGCGCATCATTACGGGAGGCAAGATAGCGTCAGCCAGCAACACTTTTGGCACGGCCTTATCCTTACAAGATGGCCGCTTCCATGTGCAAGGTAGTCGTGGTGTGTTCTTGGAAGCAGTATTTAATCCAACCCTGGCGCCTCAAGCGAACGCAAATGCATCTAGTTCAATTGCCGGTGGTTCTGAGCCCAGCTCTTTCTTTTCGACCTATGCCAATACCAGTGCGGTTCATTTGGCTGCACTGTCTGGCAAGCTGGCTTTTAGCACTAAACTTTTAGCGAGTAACAATGTCTTTAAAGCAAGCAAAATAGAAGTAAATACGCTGCTTGCATGGATAGGGGCAGCTAACCTAACAGCGGGTGCGGCAAGCAACGACGCCGCAAAAGGGTGGAGTTATTATCCTGGCACTTTACGTGCCACAGCCTTCGCCGGTGATTTAGAAACCCAAGCGGTATTGCAGTATCCCGCTGCGAACGGACAACTAGCACTGTTAGCGAGCGGTGATATTAAAGCGGATCATGTTGTCATGTCGGACGCCGATCTAGCCCTGTTGCCAGGCTTGTCCAATCCGGTACGAGCGCCAGCAGCGACGGGTAGTTTGAATATTTTTAACACCTTGATAGATGGACACGGAAGCCTGTTGCTTCACAAGAGCGATGCCAAACCGGTTTACATCGTAGCGGGTAAATCGATTGCGCCATTCGCACCTACGCAGGGTCGTACATTCAATTTAACCACGCCAAAGCAAACGCATATTCACGCGGATGGCGATATCGTCAATCTGAATGCCGCGATCCAACACCTCTCACCAGCCGATCTGAGCACGATTGCCGCAGGGCGCAAGCTGGTTTACACGGTGAATGATGAAAAAGTTGGCATTCGAATCGCGGGCCCGGGAGAGCTGCTGGCAACGGCAGGCAATGATGTGGACTTGGGCAAGAGTGGCGGCATTCAGAGCATCGCGAATACGGTCAATAATTTTCTGCCACCAACAGGCGCCAGCGTGACGGTTGGTGCGGGTTTCGGAGGGGGCGTGGATGTGGCAGCTTTCATCGCGCTCTACATCGATCCTGCGGGCAGCAAGGCGTCACCCGAGACAAAGGCGGCCCTGACGGCCTACATGCGGCAGGTCAAATCTGATGTCAATTTGAGTGACACGGATGCGTGGGCGGCTTTTGCTAAGCTGGATAAAGAACATCAGACACCGTTTGCTTTCCGCATTTTCAGCAACGAGTTGCGCGAGTCGAGAAAAGGTCCGGAACGTGGCGATGCGGCGATTGCGGTTCTGTTCCCTGGCCAACACTATGATGGCGACTTGCTGATGTTCGAAAGCCAGATTCGCACCACACGCGACAGCAGTATCGATCTGCTGGTGCCTGGCGGCGAGATCAATGCGGGGCTGGCGGGCGCGGCAACAACACGAGATATCGGCATCATCACCGAGAAAGGCGGGGAGATTCGCGCCTTTGCGGATGCCGGTTTCTACGTCAATCAATCGAAAGTGATTACTCAGTACGGCAGCGATATCGTGGTGTGGGTGACTGACGGCGATATTGATGCGGGACGCGGTTCCACTACTGCGCTATCAGTTCCGGAACGGATCGTATCGACCGATGTGGATGGCAACACCACGCAAGAATTCAAAGGCGTGGCGGCCGGCAGCGGTATTCGCGCGCAGACCTATGACCCGGACGGACCATCGGGACCGGGCGCAGCGCCAGATGTCGGTACGGTCGTGTTGCGCGCGCATCGCGGCACTCTCAACGCCGCCGATGCGGGTATTGAGGCGGGTAATCTCGACGTGTCGGCGCTCGTCGTGCTTGGCACAGACGCGATTCAGGTCTCGGGCAGCGTCAGCGGTGTGAACCTGAACACCAGCAGCCTAGCCCCACCTCCGTCGCCGTCGGTCGACCAGAAGTCGTCGGAGGAATCCACTAAATCGCTGGCCAAGAATATTGGCGACACGCAAAAAGCACTGGAAGATACCAAGAAGGCGCTGGCCAACTTCAAACCCTCATTCATTACCGTGGAGGTGGTGGGGTTTGGCGAGACAGGCAGCGCAAATGCGAGCGAGTGTCGGCGCGAAGATGGTTCAATTGACCCAGCTTGCAAGCAGCGCCTCAAGGAAAAGGGAATTTAAAGGCACGGAACATCGGGCGAGATCAGCAAACCGTCGAACCAGGATGCTGAATTCGCCCGAAATACAGTAAAGCCGCTTGCGCCAAGCAAGACCTTGTTAGCAAGAGCTATCTCTTTTCATACCGCTGTAATACACACCCCCAATACTTAGCAAATTTTTTACAGGCATCACCCATGCGAAAACTCCTGCTCACGTTTTTCCTATTATTGATCGCGCCGCAAATGGCCCATGCTTGGTGGAACGGCGAGTGGACGGCGCGGAAAAAGATCACGCTCGATACCACCGCTACCGGCTTGCCGCTGAAGCAGGAGGTCGCCACCCCTGTGGTGCTGGTGCGCCTGCATACGGGCAATTTCGCATTCGACGCAGCCAAGGTGGATGGCGGCGACCTGCGCTTTTTAGCGGAAGACGATAAGACGCCGCTCAAATATCACATCGAGAAATTTGACGGCCTGGCGCAGATCGCGCTGGTGTGGGTACAGGTGCCCAAGCTTCAGCCCGGTTCTAAAGAGCGCCACATCTGGCTCTATTCCGGCAACGAGAACGCGGTTGCGGGCGATGATGCAAAAGGTAGTTTCGATTTGAATCAAACCAGCGTGATGCATTTTTCCGAAGAACAAAGTGCTCCTAAGGATGCGACCGCTTATGGCAACCACGCAGCGCAATTCGACGGTAGCCATATTCCGGGCGGGATGATCGGTTCCGCTGTGGCTTTCAATGGCCAGCAAAGTTTGCTGATCCCCGCATCACCCACCATGAAGATTACGGCGGCGACCGGCGCAACAATTTCGTTCTGGGTGAAATCCACTGCGGCGCAAAGCGCGCCTATCGTCACGCTGCGCGATGGTAAGGCAGCGATTGAGATCGGCATCGATGGCAGCCAGGCTTACGCCAAGGTGGAAGGCGGCGCCACGGCGGGCGAGACGCAGCGCGCGGGCAATCTCGCGCCGGGCGCTTGGCATCATGTGGCAGTGACGGTGGCTAAGGAATTGACTTTGTATGTGGATGGCCAGCCAGTGGCAGTGGCCGCTGCGACAAGCCCTGAATTGCTAGGTGAAGTGATTGTCGGACGTGGCTTTCAAGGGGAGGTGGATGAGTTGCAGCTCTCCAATGTGGCCCGCTCACCAGACGCGATTTTATTGGCGGCAGTCAGCCAAGGACCGGATACAAAATTATTGGCCTTGGGCGAGGATGAAGATAAAGGTGGCGATGCCTCGTATGTCGGCGTGATTTTGCAGAGCGTCACGCTCGATGGCTGGGTAGTGATTGCAATTTGCATGTTGATGGCC
>JAUXTZ010000225.1 GCA_030681095.1 Burkholderiales bacterium | reverse complement strand
CGCCATCGAGGTCGGCCACGCCGCGCCGCGCCTCTGGCCCCAAATGAATACTCGCGACTTGCGCCAGCTTCAGCGGGTAGCCGCTGGCATCTTGCCCCACGACGACTTGGCGCAGATCGGCGATGTTCTTGAGATTTGCCTTGGCGCGCACCATGTATTCTGAACGCGACATTTCAATGACAGATCCACCGCCGCTTTGATTCGCCGCGCGCACCGCTTCCGCCACGCGCTCGAAAGTAAGGCCGTAAGCGGCGAGCCGGTTGGGGTCAATTTCGATCTGAAATTGTTTGGCTGCACCGCCGATGGTCGCTATCTCGGCTACGCCGGGCACGCTTTGCAGCTCGGATTTGAGGAAGAAATCTTGCAGCGCGCGCAATTCAAAAGTGTCGCGTTTGCCACTGCGATCCACCAGCGCGTATTGATATACCCAGCCCACGCTCGAGGCATCCGGCCCCAAGGTCGGCGTCACCCCAGCGGGCAAGCGCCCCGCGGTTTGCGACAAATATTCCAGTACGCGCGAGCGCGCCCAGTAAGGGTCGGTGCCATCACGGAAAACGACATAGATGAAGGATTCGCCAAACATGGAGAAGCCGCGTACCGCGCGCGTGCCCGGCACCGACAGCAGTGTGGCGGTGAGCGGATAGGTCACTTGGTCTTCAACGAGCTGCGGCGGCTGGCCGGGGAATGGCGTCTTGATAATCACCTGCACGTCGGCCAGATCGGGGATGGCATCGAGCGCGGTGTGGCGCGCTGAGACCACGCCCCAGATCGCGAGCACGGCGCAACTGATCAGCACCAGCAGGCGATTGCGGATAGACCAGTCGATGAGGCGGGCGATCATGTGTGTTGGGGAAAAACTTTCACCACGGAGTACACAGAGTACACGGAGGAAAAACTAGAAAAAAACTCCGTGTACTCTGTGTACTCCGTGGTGAGGTTTGGTTTGTCACCCTGCCTTGCCGTCATTTTTTATCCTGACTAGCCTGGCCTTTCAAGCGCTGCGCTGCATCGGCAATCGAAGCCGCCGCGTCGAGCAGGAACTGGCCGTTGACCACGACTTGATCGCCTTCCTGTAAGCCATCGAGGATCGCGATGCGCTCGGTGCTTTCGATGCCGGTGGTCACTGCTACCGGCATGAAGTGGCCTTTGTCCAGCGCGCGCATGACGAAGTTGCCGCGCCCGCTGCGCATCACCGCGCTCTTCGGCACCGACAGCACTTGGTGTGGCGCGGCGTGGATGGTGACATTCGCGTATTCGCCCAGATTCGCGCTGGCGGTAATCGGCAATCGCGCGCGCACGGTGCGCGTTGCGTTATCGACTAGAGGATTTAGCCCAGTGAGGCGGGTTTTGATCGGCGCGCCGGTTTCAAATTCCACCGTCACGGCATCGCCTTCGCGCACCCAGGATAGTTGATCCGGGTACAGCACCACTTCGAGCCAGGCACGGGAAGCATCGACGCAGCTCAGAATTTCCGTCATGTGATTTACTGCCATACCGGGGCGCGCCATGATTTCTTTGACCACACAGGCCTGCGGCGCGCGCACCGGCACCACGGTCAACGCCTTGCGTGTCTCCAGCAACTTTGCCAGCATGGCGTCGTTCAAACCGATTTGCTGCAAGCGCAGCGCAATGCGTTCGCGGTCGCGCTCCAAAGGCTGCAAGATCGATCGCAGCTGTTCTTCGCTTTGGCGCGCGGCCTGCTCTGCTTGTTCGCGGGAGGCAGCGTCCTGCGCTTCGGCCAGCGCTTTGCGATTTTGCGCGCGCTGCTCATCCACCATTTTTCGGGTCGGAACGCCCCGCCGTGTGATATCGATATATTCGTACTGCAGTGCCAGCGCGTCCTGCGAGGACAGTTCATACAGCACTTGGCCGCGCGCCACGCGTTGGCCGACGCGGCTGACGTGCAGTTTGGTCAGCACGCCGTCGATGTTCGGCGTGATGCGCAGCAGCGCGCCCTCGTCCGCCACCAGCGTGGCATAAGTCTGGATGTCGCGGGTGAGGGCGGTTTTTTCGGCGCTGGCGATGCGCACGCCGAGTTTGTGTTGGGTGGCGGTATCGACATAGATCTGATTGCCAGCATCGCTGGCCTGGTTCGCCGCTACTAAATCCATGCCGCAGATGGGGCAGGCGCCCGGATGATCCTGCACGATATGCGAGTGCATCGGGCAGACATAGGCGGTTTGTGCCGTGGCCGGTGCGATGGCTGGCGGGCTGGCGGGCGAGGGCGCTTGGCGCTGGCCGATCCAAAAAGCGCCGGCGCCGACGGCGAGCGCGATCAGCAAAGTAAGGAATGCTTGTTTCATTTGCTTAAACGAAATAAAAGTAATTGTGCCCGATCATGCAAAGCAAAGGGGGAGACCAGCTCCCCCTTTTTTGAAGCAAAGCGGCGTGCGCTGCCGTCAGGTTACATTGATCCGCGTTCTGGCGGTACCCATTACCGCGCCGGTGCGCCAATGAATGAACTGGATGCTCACGGTCCAGGTACCGCGACTGGTCGGCTTGATGATGCAGTCGTAGCGCTCGGCAGAGTGCGCCTCGATCGATTTGGTTTTCCATACTGCCGGCAAGGACCGGCCATCGGAGGCCACTACGTCGACGGTGAGTCCGCCGAAATCGATTTTTTGCGGATGGAAGCCGGCGCAGATGTAGCGCGCCAGCAGCGTCTGGCCCAGCGTCATGTTGACTGCCACGCCGGGATTGGTCAGCGCAGAGTTCGCGCCGTCCACGCCGGTGATGATGAAGTAGCGCGGGTTGAGATTGTTCAAGCCCACGTCACCGCCGCAGGTGCCGGCCGCCCAATCCCGGTTGTGCCAAGCCGGATCGATCTCGTCCGCCGCCCAAATTGCCTCGACATCGTAGATCGGGCCGTTGGCGAACGCGCGCTTGGTGCCGGCCGGGTCGTTTGGGTTCGGTTGGGGATCCACGATCAAGCCGCCGTACATGCCCATTTCTGCGTGTAGCGGCGTGTTCGTATGGCAGTGGTAAAAATAGGTACCGGCATACTTTGGCCGCCACTGGTAAGTATAAGTACCGCCGGTCACATCCCAGGACAAATGCCCCACGCCATCGTTCTGCTGGCTGGGCTCGATGCCGTGATGATGGATGGTGTGCATCCACATCATGCCCACCGTGAGCTGGGTATGCACGATCTGCCCCTCGGTCACGCGCATCGCCGGCGAGGGAAAAGATCCACCGCCCATGCCGTCCATCTGCCCCTGACCTGCGGCCAGATCGGTAAACCCCCAGATCCGAACCGAATTGCCGTCGTCAAAGCCCATGCTGCCATTCATGTAGATGCCGCGCTGAAAAGTCACATTAGGGGTAACCCGGCCCGGCGTCGCCGGTGCTCCCGGATATACATAACAGGCATTGCCCATGCCACCACCACCACCGCCACCACCACCATCACCAGTCATCCCCATGTCGCTCTCCTTGATCTTTACAGAAATTCGATTTCAGTCATCGCACCGAATTGGTACAGGCCGCCGCCGGCGGTCTGCGACATTTCGTCGTGCAAATGCATCGGATATTTGGACTTCAAAACCGTCGGGTAGGCGTCGGGCGGCGGCACGAACGGGAAGATGGCGTCGATCTTGCCCAGCTTGTTGCGCAGATACAGAGTGTCCTTCTTCCACACGCTGGGACGCACCGTGCCGCGATCGGTCAGCCACTCCATGTGATTGCCGTGCGTGTGTACCGCATGGTTACACATGCCTGCATTCATGATGCGCAGCAGGGCGCGATCCACGTTGGCGGTGCCGACCAGGCGCGTATTGAGATTGTATAAGGCGTCGATCGCCGGATCTTCATGCCCTGGCGCGCCGGGGGGGCGCGAGAATAAACCGTTGATGGTGAAATAACGCGGCGTGAAAGTCGTAGGCACAGCAACGTTGCGCTGCACCGCGCTGTTCAGCGCCGGGTCGATGTCGTTCAGAATCCAGAACATCTGCTTGGTAAAGGTCGGGCTGCCGGAATAGAGTTGATTCGATTTGCCTGCCGGCATGATCGCCAAGCCGCCGTGCAAGCCGAGGAAAACGTTGTAGCTGGTTTTGTTGTCGTAAAACAAATACGAACCCGCCTTGCCGGTCGGGATGGTGTAGGTGAGTATCTTGGTCGCGCCGCTGGCGATATCGCCGGTGCTGGCCAAGGGTGGGTCGCCCGGCTTCAGGCCACCGATCACGAAGTTGTGCGTCACCGCGAGCTGATTCACCACGGTGATGCTGAGCGTGTCGCCCTCCTGGCAGATAATCGAGGCCGCCGGGACATTCAAGCCGGTCGCGCTATTGCTATAGCCTTTGAAATAGACCGATACCCCATCCGGCATGGTGATGGTGCCGCCCGTGATGTAAAACGTCTTGCTGATGGTCGCCGCTTCCGAGCGTGGCACCCAACTCAATAACCCCGATCCCAGCACCGCACTGGCTAAACTCGCACCACCCAGCTTGATAAAGTTCCGTCGTTCCATACCGGCCTCCTCCTGTTGTCTACTTTTTCCCAACCTTCTTTACATAATTTCTCTTATGTTAAATATATAAATGGGGGTAATTCATCGATAGATTTTATTTATCAGTAAACCTTTTACACGTCCAAAACTACTCTCACTAGTAGTGCTTATCAACTAGTATTTTTTGATTCATTCAATAACTCTTTGTGATTAGCCAGAGTGAATATAATTGAATTATTACGTTGTAATGATTGGTTTTTTCATTATTCCCTTCACATATATACGGTTATGAAATTGAATATCGATGGCTTTAGTAGTGCGAGAGAATATATAAGAATATTTTGGGCCTATTTAATTAATGGGTACTAGACTGGACTGCATCAGGCGCGACTACTACGCCGACAAGGCCGCCAATTTATGGCCGAAACAAAAGGGAGGGTTGAGTGAAATTACTGGACTAGTGCGTCAGCGGGGGGCTGCTGACGGTATTGACGTAGTAGCCGGAGAGGCCTTGCAGCAGACGCATCTGCCGCCCTTCACGCAGCAGTTGCTCAAACTCTTGCGCCGGGAGCGGATGGCTAAAAGAGAAGCCTTGAATTTCGTTACAGCCTTGCGCGCGCAAAAATGCGAGCTGTTCATCGGTCTCGACCCCTTCCGCCAGCACATTCAAGCGCAGGCTGCTGGCCATGGCGATGATGGCAGAGGCGATGGCTTTGTTGTCAGGGTCGGTGCCGATATCGCGCACGAACGATTGATCGATCTTGAGCGTGTCGATCGGCAGCCGCTTGAGGTAAGACAAGGAAGAATAACCGGTGCCAAAATCGTCGATGGAAATATGGATGCCCATACTCTTGAGCCGAGCGAGCGTAATGATGTTGGTCTCGTTGTGCTCGAGAAATAAATCCTCGGTGATTTCCAACTCTAAATGCTCGGCGGAAAGGCCGGCGGCATCCAATGCGCGGATGATGGTATCCGCCAAATCCTTTTGAATAAACTGGCGCACGGATAAATTCACCGCCACGCGAATCGGCGTCAGCCCCATGTCTTGCCACTCGCGGTTTTGCCGGCAGGCCTCGCGCAAGGCCCAATCACCCACCGGGATGATCATGCCGGTTTCATCCAAAATCGGTATGAACTCGGCGGGCGACACCAAGCCCATTTCCGGATGGCGCCAGCGCAGCAGGGCTTCGGCACCGATGACCCGCCCCGACAATAAATCCACCCGCGGCTGGTAGTACAACATGAATTCGCCACGATCTAAGGCGCGCCGCAGCGAGCTTTCCAGCATCAGACGTTCGCGCGCCTTGACGTTCATATCGGCAACATAGAATTGGAAATTGTTGCGCCCGTTTTCCTTGGCGCGATACATGGCGGAATCGGCGTTGCGTAGCAGGTTGTCGGCGTTTTCGTCGTCGCTAGGATAAAGCGTAACGCCCACGCTCACGCTAATGAAGACCTCATGCCCATAGAGATTGAATGGCTGCGATAAGGTATCAAGAATCTTTTGCGCCACCGCCGCCGCATCGTGATCCTCGATGATGTCTTCAACTACCACGGTGAATTCATCGCCGCCCAAACGCG
>JAUXTZ010000223.1 GCA_030681095.1 Burkholderiales bacterium | reverse complement strand
TCACCACCCACTTTATTAGAAAGGCCATTGCAATGCGTCCTATCCTGCTTGTATTCGTCCTTGTGTGCCTTGCCGGATGCGCTTCCGAGCAAGTGGTTTCCCCTGAGCAGATTGCCTTACAGAATAAAGTGGATGGCATCGTTGCACAGGAATTGTTTGCCAGAAAGTTGGATGAACATGCCTCCTACAACGTGCATACGGATGGTTTTGTGGCGATCAAATTCGACGAAGAAGTGACGTTTCAAACGTATTACGATCTGGTCGAATGGATGCGTGCAAAACCAGAGATCAAAGGCGTGCGAGCAAGCCAGATGGGGCGGGAAGTTTGCCCGGTGCGCCGCTAGCTGGCGCTACACGGGCCGTAGGGGGAGCTCCTGCAACTTTTTGATGCGATATTTCCGAGGAAAATCATGATCCATCGTTTTCTTTTGAGCATCAGTTTAGCCGTACTCATGAGTACCGCACATGCGGCTGTGCCGGACATTGCGTTGCAAACGCTGGATGGCCAGCCGCGCAACGTCAATGAATTTATTGGGAAAGGCAAATGGGGCATCGTGGTGTTTTGGGCGCACGATTGTAGAGTCTGCGCGAGCGAAATACATAATATGAACGCCTTTCATGCCGCGCATAAAGACAAGGACGCCATCGTGCTCGGCGTGACGATTGATGGCGCGGCCCTGCTTGATCGAGCGCGAGGCTTTGCCGCGACACACAAATTTCAATTCATTAATCTGGTGACCGAGCCTGATGCGGAAATCGTCGAACGCTTTGGGGGCGGTAAGTTTGTCGGTACGCCAACGTATTACTTTTATGACCCGACAGGCCGCATCGTCGGGCGAAAAATCGGCCCGCTGTCGGGTGCAGACCTTGAGGAATTCATTGAGGCGTTCAACAAGAGCTCGTATGCAATAAAGCCGTCTGCATCACTGTGGGCTAATAATAGTAATTAGAGGCTGCCTATTTCGCCTCACGCACGTCATCCATGATCTCCACCAAATCTTTTTCCCAGCGGTCGAAGATTGGTTTCAATTCCGGCTCGGGGTAAAACTGCTTGAGCAGCGTCGGGCGAGCGGTGGTGAGGATGGTGCTGCCTTCCTCGGCGAAGATCGCCACCGCCAGCGGCAGGTAGGGGATGAGCTTGGGGTATTTCGCCGCCAGCGCTTCGATTTCCCCCGGTTTGCCGTAGAACACGATGCGATAGCGATCGGTCTTGTAGCCCTTGGCTTCCAGCCCTACATCCACCCGCTGTACCCGCGTGACTTTATAGCCGTGCTCGGCGATCGTGGCCTGGAGCGTGGTCATGGCGTCTTCGAAATTCTGGCTGGAGCGGATCATGAGCAGTTCGTCGGCGCTGGCGCTGTTAAACCACAGTGCGAACGCCAGCGCGATTGCAAACGTAAATCTGGGTGCGAGTTTCATAGCGCTGCCTCCTCCATCACCGCGATGTACATTTTGGTCACCTGATCGCACATCTCGTTTAGTTCCGAGTTATTGAAAATGCGCGACAGGCGCTTGGGGTTGGCGGCCATCATGGTGACTTTGCCGTCGTGCTCCACCACGGTGATGCGGCAGGGCAGGAACAATCCCACACGCGGATCGGTCGCCAGAGCTTGATTCACCAAGCTGAAGTTGCAGAAATAAACGATATGCTGCTTCGAGTCTTCGCTGCCCTCTGCGACTAAACCGGCGTTGAGCGGCTGCTCGCGGATAAATACGAAGTTATTCGAGCTTACCGCTTTTTTGACGTTCTCGATCGTGGTTTTTAGATCGTAGGGCGATTCCATGGCGATGACGGCCTCGCTGGTTTCAATTAATTTGGCCGAGCTTGGCAGCGGTTTTTTCTCGAAGCTGCGCAAATGCGCCACGATGTCGTTGATGTCTTTATCTTTCAACCCGCGCTTGCTGGCCGCCACCATGGGCGTGCCTTCGCGTCCCTTCACCAAGGTGGCTTTGATCATTGCGTCCTTGGCCGAGGACAAATAGCCCGGATTGTGCAGCGCGGGGGCCATGATGGGAAAATCGCGCGGGCGCGAAAAGGTAACACCGGTGCCGTGACCGCCTTGCCCCGTGGGGCCATGGCAGCCCGCACAGTGTTTCTCGAATAGCTCCTCACCGCGTTTCGCATTGCCCTTGATCGGGGTGAAGGGAAAAACTGGTACTTTGCCTTTGTACCAACTGCGCATGTGGCGCACGATCGCATCCACCTCCGCGTCGCTCAAATAGCTGAACGAGGGCATCACGCGCCCCGGCCGGCCGCGCAACAAGGTTTGTTTGAGGTAGTCGTCATCCACTTGAGCGTGGAACGAGGGTAGGGAAAGGGGAATCCCGATACCGCCGTCGCCCTTTTCGCCATGACAGCCGGCACAATTGCGCGAGTAGAGTTTTGCGTCATCTGGTGCTGCGAAGGCGGGCAGACAGCCCAACAATAGTCCAAAGAAAATGATTATTCGCCACATTGCGTTCCCTTGATTAAGGATAACTATATCTTGAATTGCTAATATAGCGCCGCGCGGCTAATAGTCAAGCATTTTAGCGGGATCAAGGCGCGCCAAAAGCGCTTCCGTTATACTTCGAGGCCTTATGCAAACCATTACTTTCACCCGTCCCGACGACTGGCACTTGCATGTACGCGATCATGCGCTGATGGCGGCGGTGCTACCCGATACTGCGCGTCGTTTCGCGCGCGCCATTATCATGCCGAATCTCAAGCCGCCCATCACCACTACCGAGTTGGCGCGCGAATACCGGGCGCGCATTGTGGCAGCAACGCCGCCCGACATGCGCTTCGAACCCTTGATGACGCTCTATCTCACCGATAACACTTCCCCGAACGAGATGCGCACGGCAAAAATGAGTGGGCTGATTCATGGCGTGAAATATTACCCGGCGGGTGCCACTACCAACGCCGATGCCGGGGTGACGGCCATTTCCAAATGCTATGACGCCTTGGCCACGATGGAGGAAATCGGTTTGCCGCTGTTGATTCATGGTGAAGTGACGAATCCAAAAGTCGATGTGTTCGACCGTGAGCAAGTGTTCATCGACAATGTGCTGGAGCCGCTGGCGGTGCGTTTTCCGCGACTTAAAATTGTGCTGGAACACATCACCACGCGCCAAGCGGTAGATTTCGTTAAAGCCGCGCCGGACAATATTGCCGCCACCATTACCGCGCATCATCTACTGTATAACCGCAACGCCATGTTTGCCGGCGGCATGCGCCCGCATCTGTATTGCCTGCCGGTGTTGAAACGCGAAGAGCATCGCTGGGTCTTGCTCGCCGCCGCAACCAGCGGCAACCCTAAATTCTTTCTGGGCACCGACAGTGCGCCGCACTCGCAGCACGCAAAAGAATCTGCTTGCGGTTGCGCCGGCATTTACACCGCGCACGCGGCGATCGAGTTGTATGCGGAGGCATTTGAGTCAGCGAATGCCTTGAACAAGCTCGAAGCATTCGCCAGTTTTTATGGGGCGGATTTCTACGGCCTGCCGCGCAATACTGACACCATCACCTTGGTAAAAGAGGCATGTGAGGTGCCGAGCGAACTGGCTTTCGGCACCGAGAAATTGATTCCGCTACGCGCCGGCGAGTGCATCCATTGGCGTCTCGCGCCACAATAATCAAAGCGCAAAAAAACAGCCCAAGTGATTGGGCTGTTCATTCCTTAGGTAAAACTGGTCTGTAGGCGATTAGGGAAAAGCCGGAATCGTCGGCTCCTGGCCGCGGCCACTCGCTTCCGGATGACGCTGGCCGAATAGTTCGCGGATTTCGGCTACACGCGCGGCTGGCACATCCACCATGAGTAGAATCTTGCCGGCTTCGATTTCATGCTCGAATTCACGCAGGCGTGAATTGGGCACCGAGCTTGCGATCATG
>JAUXTZ010000220.1 GCA_030681095.1 Burkholderiales bacterium | reverse complement strand
CCCCTTCAACGAAACCCGCGACTATGTGAAGAAGGTGATGAGCAACAGCGCCTACTACGCAGCGCGCTTTGGCGATCCGCTCACTTCACTCAAGAAGCGGCTGGGCATCATTCCCGGCAAATCGAAGGAAGAGTTGCCGAGCGACGAGCCTTAATTCTAAAAATGGCATTTGAACCACGGGGAACACGGAGGGCACGGGGAAACCTTTAGTGATATTCATTTTTTCTCTGATGGGATAATAAAAAAATTTTGCGCTTTTGTTTTTCCCCGTGCCCACCGTGCTCCCCGTGGTTAATTGATTTTGAAAGGGAAGGCTTCCCTCGCCATGAACACCCGCCAACGCTGGGATATTTTCTGCACGGTCGTCGATAACTACGGCGACATCGGTGTGTGCTGGCGGCTCGCGCGCCAACTCGCCGCGGAGCACGGCTTGACGGTGCGGCTGTGGGTAGACGATCTGGAGGGTTTCGCCAAACTCGCGCCCCAGCTCGACCCGCAACAAGATCAGCAACAACTCAAGCACGTGGAAATTTGGCGCTGGCGCACCCCTTTTGCAGAGACGGCACCGGCTGAAGTGGTGATCGAAGCCTTTGCCTGCCATTTGCCGGAGACCTATATCGCCACCATGGCGGCGCAAGCCACCAAACCGGTTTGGATCAACTTGGAATATCTTAGCGCGGAAGACTGGGTGGAAGATCATCACAGCCTGGCGTCACCCCATCCTCGGCTGCCGCTGACCAAGTATTTTTATTTCCCCGGCTTCTCACTGAAAACCGGGGGCTTGATTCGAGAGGCGGGGCTCATCACGGCGCGTGATGCATTCCAGAACAACCCCAGCGCACACACCGAATGGTGGCGCGGACTAGGCGCAGACCCGGCGCCGAATACACTCAAGGTTTCCCTATTCGCCTACCCCACCGCGCCCGTCGCGCCCTTATTGCAGGCTTGGTCCCGCTCGACCACACCGATTTTTTGCGCGTTGCCGGAGACACCGCTCTCCGCTGCCATCGCCCAAGCGCTCAATGCGGATCCGATTCGCGCCGGAACCCGCATCGTGCGCGGCAACCTGACCCTGGCCGGCATCCCGTTTCTGGCCCAGGAAGCGTATGACCGGTTGCTGTGGGCGTGCGACCTGAATTTCGTACGCGGCGAAGACTCTTTCGTGCGCGCCCAATGGGCCGCCAAGCCCTTGGTATGGCAGATCTACCCCCAGCACGATGCCGCGCATGAAGCCAAATTGGAGGCATTTATCACCCGCTATACCCCGGAGGGTAGGCTACGCGCTGGCGCGGACGAGTTGACCGGCCTGTGGCGCGCTTGGAACGGCCGGGGCGACCCGGCGGATGCCTGGCCCGCCTTCGCCGCCGCCCTGCCAGACTTGACCACCCACGCCCGGCATTGGGCTGTAGCCCAATCCAGACTGCCCGATTTGGCCGCGAATCTGGTGAAATTCAGCCAAAACCCGTTATAATGCGCGGCTTTTCCCAATCTGTATTTTAGGTGCCGTATGAAACTCGCAACAGAACTGCGCCCTGGCAACGTCGTCATGATCGGCAACGATGCGATGGTGGTGCAGAAAGCCGATTACACCCGCTCTGGCCGCAACGCCTCCGTGGTGAAACTGAAAATGAAAAACCTGCTCACCGGTTCAGGCAGTGAAACCGTGTACAAAGCCGACGATAAATTCGACACCGTGTCGCTAGAGCGCAAGGAAGCGACCTACTCCTACTTTGCCGACCCGATGTATGTGTTCATGGACACTGAATACGAGCAGCATGAAGTCGAAAAGGATAATCTAGGCGAGTCGATCAACTATCTCGAAGACGGCATGCCGGTCGAAGTCGTGTTCTATCAGGGCAAGGCGCTGTCAGTCGAAATGCCCACCTCGGTGGTACGCGAAATTATCTACACCGAACCGGCCGTGCGCGGCGACACCTCGGGCAAGGTGCTGAAACCCGCAAAACTCTCCACCGGTTTTGAAATCCAGGTGCCCTTGTTCTGCGCGACCGGTGACAAAATTGAGATCGACACCCGCACCCACGAGTATCGACGCCGCGTTAACGCGTAAGGCGCGTCGCACCAATTAAAACGGGGCCAATCGGCCCCGTTTTTTTGTCCCTTAGAAACCTCTTTACCGCGCCTGCTGCACCTGCCGCAAACGTTGTTCAACAAACGCTTGCAGATCTGGTGCAAGCGCATTGCTGGCGCGCGCGCGCGTATAAGCTTGCTCCGCTTCGGCATAGCGCTTTTCCGCTTGCAGGGAGATGCCCAAGCCCATGAGCCAATTGGCTTGATTGGGGTGGGTTTTGAGCGCCGTTTGAAACTGGATAACTGCATCTGTGTGACGACCCACACGCTGTAACAGCGCGGCATGAAAACCATGGTACTCACCCTGGTTGCCGGCTTGGGGCGCGTATTTTTCCAACGTCGCCAGCGCCGCCGCTTGATCGCCACGCTCGAATTGCACGCGCGCTAGCGCCATCGCCTGCGTCGCTGGCGCAAGATTCAATTGCAGCCCTTCTTGCAGTAATTGCTCGGCCTGGGCATAACGCTTGGCCTCAACATGTATCCCCAACAACACTTGGCGCGCGCTCAAGTTACGCGGGTCGAGGCGCAAGATTTCCTCCAGCGCGGCTTGCGCGTCCGTCATCCGCCCTTGTGAAATGAGCGACAAGGCCTCGCGGTATCGATTTTCTGTGCGCTGTTCCTTGGAGACTTGTTTGTAGCCTGCGGCATTGACGGGCTCCGCGCTGGGTTTGGTATTGCCCACCGCTTGCGGTTTGTCTGTCTGAAAGGTTGTCGGCTCATTTTTCGCACTGGCAAGATACTTGGCGCCAGCGGATTTTGCTTCGACGGGTTTCACTGGCTGCGCTTTGGGCGCCGGCTCCTCGGGCGCTGGCAGCGCCGCTTCAAGCGCCGGCGCAGGTAAGGGGTTGAGACTATCGGAGGGTTTCAGTAGCGGTTCGGTGACTACCACTTGCGGTAGAGGCGTTATCACCGCCAGGGGGAGAGGTACATCCGGCTTTTTTTTCCAAGTCGTTGCAACTTGCCAACCCAACACGCCGAGTAGCACTACCAAACCGACAATCAACACCACGATCCATGGTCGACGCGACATGGCAGGCAAGCGCGCTGGCACCGCGCGCACGAGACCCGGCATGCGCTTTTGCACCGCATCG
>JAUXTZ010000214.1 GCA_030681095.1 Burkholderiales bacterium | reverse complement strand
TTCAGCCAATAATGCAAATGCAGGTTTGTCAAATACCGCCAAATCAGCCAGCACCTTACGGTCCAGCACGATTTCAGCTTTTTTCAGGCCATTCATGAATACGCTGTAACGCATGCCGCACTGACGTGCCGCTGCATTGATACGCGCAATCCACAATGAACGGAATTGACGCTTCCGCTGGCGACGATCGCGATAGGCATATTGCCCAGCTTTCATCACCGCTTCTTTGGCAATGCGATAAACATTACCCCGGCGGCCGCGATAACCTTTGGCCAGGTCCAGGACTTTTTTGTGACGCGCTCGGGCGGTTACACCACGTTTAACTCTTGGCATAGTGTTCTCCCTTTACGCGTACGGCATCATTGAGCGCACGCGGCGTACATCAGCCACGTGAACTGCCGACATACCGCGCAATTGACGCTTGCGCTTGGTTGTCTTCTTGGTGAGGATGTGACGCAAATTTGCATGCGTCCGTTTTAAGCCGCCACTGCCGAGCGCTTTGAAACGCTTGGCCGCGCCGCTTTTGGTCTTCATTTTCGGCATTTTAAATTACTCCGCATTCGTTAAATTAAAATCAAACCGGCGTCATGCCGACTGGGAAACTACTGCTTAACTGCTTCCGCTTTTTCCGGTTTGTGCTTCTTCGAAGGCGAAAGCACCATTACCATTTGCCGCCCTTCCATCTTAGGGAACTGCTCAACCTGGCCATACTCGACCAGATCAGCTTCGACCCGTTTCAGTAGCCGTACACCCAGCTCCTGATGGCTCATTTCCCGTCCGCGAAAGCGCAGCGTGATTTTGGTTTTATCGCCTTCCTCTAGGAAACGTATCAGGTTGCGTAGTTTTACCTGATAATCTCCCTCGTCCGTTCCCGGACGAAACTTTACTTCCTTGACCTGGATCTGCTTCTGCTTCAGCTTCGCCTCGTGTCGTTTCTTGCTCTCCCGATATTTGAATTTGCCGTAATCCATCAAACGACAAACCGGGGGTACCGCAGTCGGCGCGATCTCTACCAGATCGATCTCTTTTTCCTCGGCCAACGCCATGGCGGCAGCCAGGGATACGACGCCAATTTGCTCACCTTCGACACCTATGAGACGCACTTCCGGCGCGGTGATCTCTTCGTTCATCCGCGCATCTTTTTCTTGGCTGATAGCAAAAACCTCCAATCAAGTTAAAGCGAGGAGCCCGCTAGCATAAGCCAGCGGGCTCCTCGCCGAATTTAGCCCCTACGCTTTCGCGTTGACTTCCCGTTTGAGTTTATCGATGAACTCGGCCACGGACATCTGACCCAGGTCTTCACCCTTGCGGGAGCGTACGGCCACCTTGTTTGCTTGCACCTCTTTATCACCTACGATGACTTGGTAGGGCAACTTTTGCAAACTATGTTCCCGTATTTTATAGGTTATTTTCTCATTTCTCAAGTCCGTTTCGACTCTGAGGCCCTGAACGAGCATTTCTTCGGCCACTTTTGCCACATATTCGGCCTGGCCGTCGGTAATATTCATGAGCATTGCCTGCACCGGCGACAGCCATAGTGGCATGGCGCCGGCATGGTGCTCAATCAACATGCCGATGAAGCGTTCAAGCGAGCCCAGGATCGCCCGGTGCAGCATAACCGGCACTTTGCGGCTGTTATCTTCGGCGACATAAGTGGCCCCGAGACGGTCCGGCAGGGCGAAATCGAGCTGAATCGTGCCGCATTGCCATACCCGGGCCAGGCAATCCTTGAGCGCGAATTCGATTTTCGGCCCGTAAAAGGCACCTTCGCCCGGCTGCAAGTCATATTCCAGGCCTTTATGCTTCAACGCGGCTTCCAGGGCGGCCTCGGCTTTATCCCACACTTCGTCCGAGCCGACGCGCTTCTCCGGTCGGGTGGAGAGCTTGATGCCCACTTCGTCGAAGCCGAAATCCTTATACACACCCAGCAGCAAGTCGATAAAGGCCGAGACTTCTGCTTGAATCTGGTCTTCGGTACAGAAAATATGCGCATCGTCCTGCACGAAGCCGCGCACGCGCATGATGCCGTGCAAAGCGCCGGAGGGTTCATTGCGGTGGCAGGAGCCAAACTCAGCCAGCCGCAGCGGCAAATCGCGGTAGCTCTTCAGACCCTGATTGAAAATTTGGATATGGCCGGGACAATTCATCGGCTTCACCGCGTAGTCGCGGTTTTCCGAGGCCGTGGTGAACATGTTTTCGCGGTAGTTTTCCCAGTGCCCGGATTTTTCCCACAGCACGCGGTCCATCACCATGGGTGTTTTCACTTCTTGATAGCCGTGAATGGTCAATTGCTTACGGATATATTGCTCGATCTGCTGCCAGATCACCCAGCCCTTGGGGTGCCAGAACACCATGCCCGGCGCTTCGTCCTGCAAGTGGAATAGATCAAGCTGCTTGCCCAGTTTGCGGTGATCGCGCTTTTCCGCTTCTTCCAGGCGATACAAATACGCGTCGAGGTCTTCTTTTTTCGCCCACGCGGTGCCGTACACCCGCTGCAACATCTCGTTCTTGGAATCGCCGCGCCAATACGCACCGGCGATTTTCATCAGCTTGAAAACTTTCAGCTTGCCGGTGGAAGGCACATGCGGGCCACGGCATAAATCGATGAAATCGCCCTGTTTGTAGAGCGACAGCTCTTCGTCGCCAGGGATCGACTCGATGATCTGGGCTTTGTAGTGCTCGCCCATATTCTTGAAAAACTGGATCGCGTCCGAACGCCCCATCACGCTGCGCTCAACAGGATAATCGCGCTTAGCGATCTCGCCCATGCGCTTTTCGATCGCAGCCAAATCTTCCGGCGTGAACGGACGCTGATAGGAAAAATCGTAAAAGAAACCATCGTCGATCACCGGGCCGATGGTCACTTGCGCATCGGGGAACAACTCTTTCACCGCCTGCGCCAACAGATGCGCGGCAGAATGGCGGAGCACATCCAGGCCTTCCGCATCCTTATCGGTGACGATCGCCAACGCCACATCGCTCTCGATCTTAAACGATGTATCGACCAGCTTGCCGTTCACCCGTCCCGCCAGTGCCGCGCGTGCCAAGCCAGCGCCGATCGAGGCCGCCACTTCAGCGACCGTCACCGGCTGATCAAACTTGCGCTCCGAACCATCGGGCAAACGAATAATGGGCATGCTTTATCAGGATCCAAAATGACAGAAGCCAGGCATAGGCCTGACTTCTGTTCTTAGCTGGTAGGCGCGATTGGACTCGAACCAACGACCCCCACCATGTCAAGGTGATGCTCTAACCAGCTGAGCTACGCGCCTAGGGAGGGCGCATTATACGGGTAAGTCACTTAATGCTCAAATGAAACATCGGGTTCCATCACC
>JAUXTZ010000209.1 GCA_030681095.1 Burkholderiales bacterium | reverse complement strand
CGGGAAAATATGTCCCGGTTGAATGATGTCGGTGGCCTTCGCCTGCTTTGCCACCGCTGCTTGAATCGTCACCGACCGATCAGCCGCCGAAATACCGGTGGTCACGCCCTCTGCCGCTTCGATGGAAACCGTAAAAGCCGTGCCGTGCGGCGTCCGATTATCCGACACCATCTGGCGCAAGCCCAGTTGCTTGCAGCGCGCATCGGTTAGCGTCAGGCAAATCAAACCGCGCCCGAACTTGGCCATGAAGTTGATGGCTTCGGGCGTAACAAACTCCGCCGCCATCACCAAATCGCCTTCGTTCTCGCGGTCTTCCTCGTCCACCAGGACGACAATTTTGCCGGCCTTCAGGTCGGCGATAATGTCTTGTATTGGGCTGATCATCTAAAAACTCTGCACCAAAGTGCTTTAGGGGGCGTGATTATCGCATTTCGGGGCGATTACGGCGAATCTGAATTCATGCTTGCACGCTACGCGCAATTTGTTTTAGGGCCGGTAATGCCCCGGCGGGGCAGTTACTTTTTCTTGCTTGCCCAAGAAAAAGCTAACCAAAAAGAAAGGCACCCCCTGCACCGCCCTTGGGGTTCCCTGCGTTGCTCGCCAAGCCGGGCGGCTGCGGAACTCGCGCGATCCGCTTCGCGGCCACGCGCTCAGACAGGTCCTCGCCGAATTCCCCGGCCCGGCTGCGCTACTCGGCGGCGCAGCAGGGGCCCCAAAAACCAAAACAAGTGACGCACCAACGTTTTGCAAATTAATCAACGCTTATAAAAATCTCACTAATCAATTCTTGGTTGGGCTGGAGGTGTAATGCAACAATCTCTCCGCATAGCGCGCCAGCAAATCCACTTCCAGATTCACGCGGCTGCCCGGCTTGAGATGCTTGAGCGTGGTCATCTCCAGCGTATGCGGGATCAAATTCACCGTGAAACGTTGACCCGCCACTTGATTCACCGTCAGGCTCACGCCGTTGACCGTGACCGAGCCCTTGGTGGCGACATACCTGGCGATGTCATCGGGCGCGGTGATTTCCAGCACATAGCAATCGCCCACTGGCTCAAAGCGCACCACCTCACCCACCCCATCCACATGACCGCTGACCAAATGGCCGCCCAGGCGATCCGCCAAGCGCAGCGCTTTTTCCAGATTCACTTCGCTATTCAAATCAAAGCCAACGGTGCAGCGCAGCGTTTCCGCTGACACATCCACATCGAAGCTCTTTTGATCGAAGCGCACCACGGTTAAGCACACGCCGTTCACGGCAATGCTGTCACCCAGCTGCACATCGCTCATATCCAGCGCGCCGACTTGAATAGCGATGCGCTGATCTTGGTCGCGTGGTTCGCTGTGCGCGATCTTCCCGACTGCTTGGATGATTCCGGTAAACATAGTTAACTCACTCGTGCCAAAACGCGGATATCTTGCCCCACTAGCCGCACATCCTGCACGGCTAAGATTTTGCGTAGATCCATTTGCTGCAACTCGGGCAGCGCGAACAGTCCACGCGCCGCATCGCCCAACAATATCGGTGCGAGATACAACACCATCTCATCCACCAGACCGGCGTTGAGCAGCGCGCCATTGAGCGTGGCGCCCGCTTCGATCATCAACTCGTTCACTTCACGTTCGGCCAGTACTTGCAACAAACGCGTTAAATCGACTCGGCCATTGCTGCCAGCCAACACCAGCACTTCGGCGCCCGCACTGCGCAAGGCTTGAATTTTGGCTGCATCATCTGTTGCACATGCAATCAGCGCATTACCGCCAGCCAGTATCTTTGCGCTGGGCGGTGTCTTGAGCGAGGAATCGACGATCACGCGCAAGGGTTGGCGCGTCGTCTCAATCTCGCGCACATTCAATTGCGGATCATCCGCCAGCACCGTGCCCACGCCGGTTAAAATCGCGCAGGAACGCGCACGCCAATGCTGCACATCCGATCTGGCGGCCGGGCCGGTAATCCATTTCGACACGCCATTGTTCAACGCGGTCTTGCCATCCAGGCTCGCCGCTGCTTTGAGCCGCACCCAGGGCCGGCCGCGCGTCATGCGCGCGACAAAACCGATATTCATCTCCAGCGCTTGCGCCTCCATCAAGCCAACTTCAACTTGGATACCTGTTCGCGCTAGGCGTGCCATGCCTTGACCTGCCACTTGCGGATTGGGGTCGCGCATTGCTGCGACGACACGCGCAACGTCCGCTGCGATGAGTGCATCGGCGCAAGGCGGCGTGCGCCCATGATGCGAGCACGGCTCCAGCGTGACATAGACCGTGGCGCCACGCATTCTTTCGCCCGCTTGCTGTAAGGCATGTATTTCAGCGTGCGGCGTACCGGCGCGCTCGTGCCAGCCTTCGCCCACCACTTGGCCTTCACGCACGATGACACAACCGACACGCGGATTGGGGCTGGCGCTATACAGCCCACGCTCGGCCAAGCGCAGTGCTTGGGCCATGAAACGATGATCGTCGGTGGAGAACATGAATGCGCCAGAAGAATGAAATAGAAACTACTTCGCGCGCTTAGGCGGTTTAGCCTGCTTCGCGCTGCTATCGATGTCCTGAATCACCTCGCGGAAATCTTCCACATCCTGGAAGCTGCGATACACCGAAGCGAAGCGGATATAGGCCACTTTATCCAGTTTGTAGAGCGCCGCCATCACCATCTCGCCGATGCGCCGCGCTGGAATTTCGCGCTCGCCTAAGCTCAATAGTTCTTGCTCGATATGTTGAATGGCGGCATCCACATACTCAGTCGGTACCGGGCGTTTGTGCAATGCGCGGACAAAACTGGTGCGCAGCTTTTCGCGTTTGAATTCTTCGCGGATGCCGTTTTGCTTCACGATTTGCGGCATGCGCAGTTCGGCGGTTTCGTAGGTGGTGAAACGCTTGCTGCATTCGGCGCAGCGCCGACGGCGGCGAATGCTATCCCCTTCCTCGCTCACGCGCGAGTCGATCACTTGCGTGTCGGTCGCGCCGCAGAAAGGGCATTTCATCGCTTAGGCTCCCGGCTTCAGGGTTTCCCCCTGGCGCCCGACACCTGACCCCTGACGCCTATTTCCCATATACCGGAAACTTCGCGCACATCGCCTGCGCATCTTTTGCCACACGTGCGATCACGGCCTCATCGTTTGGTGCATCAAGCACATCGGCGATCAGGTTGGACAAATGCTCGGCTTCGATTTCTTTAAAACCGCGCGTGGTCATGGCCGGCGTGCCGATGCGAATGCCGCTGGTGACGAAAGGCTTTTGCGGGTCGTTCGGAATCGCGTTTTTGTTTACCGTGATATGCGCGCGGCCCAACGCGGCTTCGGCTTCTTTGCCGGTCAAGTTTTTGGCGCGCAGATCGACCAGGAATAAGTGTGAATCGGTGCGGCCGGAGACGATGCGCACGCCGCGCTCTTGCAGCACTTTTGCCATCACGCGCGCGTTGGCGATCACTTGCTCTTGGTAGTATTTAAAATCCGTGCTCATGGCTTCTTTAAACGCCACGGCTTTCGCCGCAATCACATGCATCAGCGGGCCGCCTTGGGTGCCGGGAAAAATGGTGGAGTTAAGTGGTTTTTCGAATTCGGCCTTGGCCAGAATGATGCCGCCGCGCGGACCGCGCAGCGTCTTGTGCGTGGTGCTGGTCACGAAATCGGCAATGCCCACCGGGCTTGGATACACGCCCGCTGCCACTAGGCCAGCATAGTGCGCCATATCCACGAATAGATAGGCGCCGACGCTGTCGGCGATGTGGCGGAACCGCTTCCAATCGATTACCAGCGAATACGCAGACGCGCCCGCCACCACCATCTTTGGTTTGTGCTCAGTCGCCAAGCGCTGCACTTCGTCATAATCGATGGCTTCGGTCTCGGGGTGCAGACCATAGGTGACCGCTTTATATATCTTGCCGCTGAAGTTGACCGACGAACCGTGCGTTAAGTGGCCACCATGCGCGAGCGACATGCCGAGAATCGTATCGCCTGGCTGCAACACGGACATATAAACCGCGGCGTTGGCTTGCGAACCGGAGTGCGGTTGCACGTTGGCGTATTCGGCGCCGAACAGGGCTTTGACGCGATCGATTGCCAATTGCTCGGCAATATCCACGTACTCGCAGCCGCCGTAGTAGCGCTTGCCGGGATAACCCTCGGCGTATTTATTTGTGAGTACCGAACCCTGCGCCTGCATCACGGCCGGGCTGGTATAGTTTTCGGAGGCGATCAGCTCGATGTGATCTTCCTGACGCTGGCGCTCTTGCTCCATCGCTTTCCACAAATCGGGGTCGATGGCTTGAATAGTCTGGCTGGCACTGAACATGGGAGATGGCTCAAGTAATTGAAAAAAACGGATTTTACCACGCGCAGGCGAGGTCGCGAACCGTTCTATTCAGGGCGTTTGCCGGCCAACTCGGCGATATCCGTACGGAGCTTGGCCACTTCCTCGCGCAGCGCTTTGATGTCTTGATGCATTTCCTTGCGCAATATTTTCTCGTCTTCGCCGATGAAATACGCGGCGATACTGGCCGTTACCAAGGACAACATCGCGAATCCAGCGATCACCATCATCACGGCGAAAAAACGCGAAGCGGCGGTGGTCGGCACAAAATCGCCATAGCCCACGGTGGCGCCGGTCACGAACGCGAGCCATAGACCGTCGCCGTAGGAGTGAATTGTCGGCTCCAGCCAGTAAAATCCCGCCCCGGCCAGCGCCAGCGTGACCGCGCCCCAGCCCAGAAAATACGGCAAGCTAGTGGGCGACAACACATTGCGCATCGAACCCAGTGCCCGCGCCAACACCAGCGAGACATAAGCGATGCGCAGCAAGCGCGCCAGCGGCACCCACTCCGACTCGACGCCAGCAAAGCTGATTGCAGCGGCGAAAATAATCAGCAGATCAAGCCAATTGTAGGCCACGTACAAGCGCGGTTGGCGCGTCTGACGCAGCATCCAAAATAATTCCGCGCTAAAGGCAAGCAGAATAAAACCGTCCAGTGCCTGCCCCACATGACGCAACAAACCATCGGTCGCTACTTCTTGAAAATAAAAAGCCGGCAGCGCAAGTAGCGCCACCGCCACCATGAGCCAATGTAGCCGGTGCTCCCACACATAGGCTTGGGGATTGTCGTGTGGCGGCACGCCGCCCATGCCGATTAGCACTCGATAGTTACGCATAGACCCATGGTAACAGGGGTCAATTCGACGGGGAACAGCCAGCCTGCCTATAATCGCGCCTACACCCGCCCCATCACCATCATGAAACCACTGCTCACCCTCGCCCATTTAATCGACCGCCTGAACCAGCGTATCGGCCGTGCGGTGTCGTGGCTGATTCTCGCTACTGTACTAATCAGCGCCGGCAACGCCATCATGCGCAAGGCATTTCAGATGAGCTCCAATGCCTTTCTCGAAATCCAGTGGACCTTGTTCGC
>JAUXTZ010000205.1 GCA_030681095.1 Burkholderiales bacterium | reverse complement strand
CGGTGCAGGTATTGATCGTAGGGCAGCACGGCGTGCGATTGCGCATCGAAGAAGTCGCCATACCACACGCCGAGCAGGCCCATCACCACCGGCAAATTCTGCTCCAGTGGCGTGGTGCGGAAATGTTCGTCCATGGCGTGCGCGCCGCCGAGTAGGGCTTCAAACTGATCCATGCCGAGATAGATCGCGATCGACAGGCCAATCGCCGACCAGAGCGAATAGCGGCCGCCAACCCAGTCCCAGAATTCGAACATGTTCGCGGGGTCGATGCCGAAGGCTTTCACCTCTTTGGTGTTGGTGGAGACCGCGACGAAATGCTTGGCGATGGCTTTCTCGTCGCGGGCGGCGGTGAGGAACCAGTCGCGTGCAGAACGCGCGTTAGTCAGGGTTTCTTGGGTAGTGAAAGTCTTGGAGGCGACGATGAACAGCGTCGTTTCCGGCTTTAAATTTTTGACTGTTTCCGCCAGATGGGTACCGTCGATATTGGAGACGAAATGCACTTGGAGATGGGGCGCGGCGTAAGGTTTGAGCGCTTCAGTCGCCATCACCGGGCCGAGATCGGAGCCGCCGATGCCGATGTTGACGATATCGGTGATGGCGTGCCCGGTGTAGCCTTTCCATTGTCCGATGCGCACGCGCTCGCTGAAATCGCGCATGTGCGCCAGCACCTTGTTCACCGCTGGCATCACATCGCGACCCGCTACTTTGATCGGGTGCTTGCTGCGATTGCGCAGCGCGGTGTGCAACACGGCGCGGTTTTCGGTGAAGTTGATTTTATCGCCCGTAAATAAGCGCTCGCGCCATGTCGTCAACTCAGCTTGCCGCGCCAAATCAAACAGCAACTGCATGGTCGAATCGGTGACGATATTTTTTGAATAGTCGAGCAGCAGATCGTTAAAGCGCAGGCTGAATTTATCAAAGCGCTTTGAGTCCTGTGCAAACAAATCGCGCATATGCACGTTTGCCATCTGCTTGTGATGGGTTTTAAGCGCCTTCCAAGCGGGGGAGCGGGTCAGAGAAGCCATGCGTCTATCCTTGTCAATGCCAAGTGCATGATGTTACGACAAAAAGCGCTAATTCTTTAGGGGTAAGGGGAGGGGAATCGTTTATTGGATCAAGCAAGCACCAGAATAATGCCTGCCAACGGCGGCAAGGTAACGTTGATCGACGCTGGATAGCTCATCCAGCTTCCTGCCTTGGCCTCAATGCCCGAGCCGTTGCCCAGGTTGCCGCCGCCGTAATAACTGGAGTCGCTGTTGAAGAGTTCGCGATAAGTGCCTGCGCGCGGCACGCCGAGGCGGTAGTGTTTGCGCGGCACTGGCGTGAAGTTGAGCGCCACCACCACAAATCTACCGTCGCGCGCGCGGCGCACATAGCTGAGCGTGGATTGATCGGCGTCGTGGCAGTCGATCCACTGAAAGCCCTCATGCGTAAAATCGAGATCGTGCAGGGCAGGCGTATTGCGGTAGAGCTGGTTGAGATCGCGCGTGCAGGTTTGGATGCCCTTGTGCGAATCACGCGCCAATAGCCACCAATCTAGTTCGCGGCCCACGCCCCACTCTAGGCCCTGTGCCAGCTCGTTGCCCATGAAGTTGAGTTTTTTGCCGGGGTAGGTCATTTGATAGGTGAACAGCAAGCGCAGATTGGCAAACTTTTGCCATGCATCGCCCGGCATTTTATCCAGCAGCGAGCGCTTGCCATGCACCACTTCATCGTGCGAAAACGGCAACACGAAATTTTCAGTATAAGAATAGAGCTGGCCGAAGGTGAGTTGATTATGGTGAAAGCGCCGGTGGACGGCGTCGTGCTCGAAATAGCTTAGCGTGTCGTTCATCCAGCCCATATTCCATTTCATGGAGAAGCCCAAGCCGCCCAGATAAGTCGGGCGTGAAACCATGGGCCAGGAAGTGGATTCCTCCGCCATGGTGAGCGCGCCGGGAAACTGCTCATGCACCATCACGTTAAAGTCGCGCAGGAATTCGATCGCTTCCAGATTTTCGCGTCCGCCGTAGCGGTTGGGCAGCCATTCGTCGTGCTTGCGCGAATAATCGAGGTAGAGCATCGAGGCCACGGCATCGACGCGAATACCGTCGATGTGAAATTCACTCAGCCAGTAGTGTGCCGAGGCGAGCAGAAAGCTTTTTACTTCACGCCGGCCGTAATTGAAGATCAGCGTGCCCCAGTCTTGATGCGTGCCGAGCCGTGGGTCGGCGTGCTCAAACAGCGCGGTGCCGTCGAATTGCGCCAGCGCCCAATCGTCGCGGGGGAAATGCGCGGGCACCCAATCCAGAATGACGCCGATCTAGCTTTGATGGCAGGCGTCGATAAAGGCTCGCAGCTCGTCTGGCGTCCCAAAGCGGCTGGTAGGCGCGAAGTAGCCGGTCGCTTGGTAGCCCCAGGATTCATCCAGCGGATGCTCGGACAGCGGCATGAGCTCGATATGGGTGTAGCCCATTTCCTTTACGTAGGGCACGAGATGCTCGGCTAACTCGCTGTAGCTGTAGACGCGGCCATCGGGGTGGCGACGCCAGGAGCCAATGTGCATTTCATAGACATTGTAGGGTGCATGCTGCCAGTCCAACGCTTTGCGCCGTTCCAGCCAAGCCGCGTCGTTCCATTCATAGCGCGGCAGCGGCGCAACGCGCGCCGCGGTGCTGGGGCGCAGCTCGAAGGTCTGCGCATAGGGGTCGGTTTTGACGAATACATTGCCGGTGTGGCGGTTGCGGATTTCAAATTTATACAAACAGCCGGGTGCTAAGTCGGGAATGAATAGCTGCCACACGCCGCTCGCCCCGAGCGTGCGCATCGGATGCGCCCGGCCATCCCAACGATTGAAATCGCCCACCACGCTCACGCGCTCCGCATTGGGCGCCCATACTGCAAAACTCACACCTTGCACGCCCAGCAAGGCCATCGGCTGTGCGCCGAGCATGCGGTAGGCTTGATAAAACCGACCCTCGCCGAACAGGTATAGATCGTGCTCGCTGATGGGGTTGGGGAAGCAATAGGGGTCGTGCACTTCACGTGTCACATGGCCATCGTCGAGTTGAATGCGATAGGGCGAGGCGGGCGCCGTTGCGCCGCGCCACTCGAATAAGCCTTCGGGCAGGATTCGGGTGAGTGGTGTCCACGCCCCGTCGAGAAAAAGCGCCGCCTTGATGTGGTGCGGCGCGAATAATCGAATCACCCAGCCCGCCACATCCTGGTGCAGACCGAGATAGGCGAAAGGATCGTGCGAACGAGCAGCGAGCAAGGCTTGGGCCGCGTGATTGACTTTGGTCGGGATGTCGTGTTTCATTGGTTTCATCTTTTAGGCTGCGCGGCTGAATGGATTCATTCGCATGTAACGAAATTATAGACATAATACCCAGTTCTTGATGCCTTGCGCGCTTACCCAAGCTATTCTCCCCATATCTCTTTGGCACATTTAACCGCATCAACTAAAGTAAAAAAATGAGTTCCCAAGACGAAGAGCTAAAGAAGCAAAAAGAGTACCCCCGGTTCGTCAGCCTGCTGACGAAGAATACGGTTGCACTGATTTTGGCCGGGGGGCGCGGCAGCCGACTGAAGCACCTCACCGATTGGCGCGCCAAGCCGGCGGTACCGTTCGGCGGCAAATTCCGCATTATCGATTTTCCTTTGTCCAATTGTCTGAACTCGGGCATTCGGCGCATCGGCGTGGTCACCCAATACAAAGCGCATAGTTTGATTCAGCACATGCAGCGCGGTTGGGGTTTCTTGCGCGGCGAATTCAACGAGTTCATCGATTTGATGCCGGCGCAGCAGCGCATCGAGGCCGAATGGTACAAGGGTACGGCGGATGCGGTGTTCCAGAACATGGACATCTTGCGCCACTATGCGCCGGAGTTTTTACTGATTTTGGCCGGCGATCACATCTACAAAATGGACTACGGCGAAATGCTCGCCGCACACGCGGCCTCCGCCGCTGATCTCACTATCGCTTGCTTGGAGGTGCCAATCGAGGATGCGCAAGCGTTCGGCGTGATGAGCGTGGACGAGTACCAACGTATCGTCGACTTCAACGAAAAGCCGGAACACCCCACACCCATACCGGGCGACCCGTCGCGTGCGATGGCGAGCATGGGGATATACATTTTCAACGCCAAATTTTTATATGAGCAATTGATTCGCGATGCGGACGATCCTAATTCCGAGCACGATTTCGGCAAGGATATTATTCCCTATCTGGTATCGCGGTATCGCGTGTTCGCGCACCGCTTTTCCGAAAGCTGCGTCGGGGTGCAGAACGGCGCGATCTATTGGCGCGACGTGGGGACGGTCGAAGCGTATTGGGAAGCCAATATGGAGTTGGCCAAAATCACGCCTGACCTCAATCTCTATGATGATAAATGGCCGATTTGGACTTACCAAGAGCAGTTGCCGCCGGCCAAGTTCGTATTCGATGACGAAGCGCGGCGCGGCATGGCGGTCGATTCAATGGTATCCGGCGGCTGTATTATCAGCGGCGCGACGGTGCGGCGTTCGGTATTGTTTTCGAATGTGCGGGTCAATGCCTATTCCGAAGTGACCGATTCGGTGATTCTGCCGAATGTGGATATTGGTCGCTATTCGCATTTGAACCGCGTGGTGGTGGATAAGGGATGCCGCATTCCGGATGGTATGGAAGTCGGTTTCGATCCCGTAAAAGATGCCGAGCGCTTTTACGTGACGGAAAAGGGGGTAACGTTGATTACGCCCGAGATGTTGGGTCAATATATCCACCACGTAAGATAAACACTCGCGCCGCGAGACACCGTCCCCCTTGCGGGGAGAGGGTAACATCAACTGCGCAGCCTCAAGTCAAAGAGTTGTTGTGCCGTAAAGGATAGGGACAACCTTGCATTGACCCCTAAAAAATGAGTGAATTCCCCCGCCAATTAAACCTGATTCTGTGCTGGCACATGCACCAGCCGGATTACCGCAACTACGCCAATGGCGAGTTCGTTTTGCCGTGGACGTATTTGCACGCGGCCAAAGATTACACCGACATGGCCTACCACCTGGAACAAAACCCGCAAGCGCGAGCGGTGGTGAATTTCGTGCCGGTGTTGCTCGATCAATTGGAAGACTACGCGCGCCAATTCAAAACCGGCGAGATCCGCGACCCCCTGCTGCGTTTGCTGGCGCGCGAGGACATGAGTGATCTCTCGCCGGATGAGCGCGACTTGTTGCTCGACCGCTGCTTTCGCTGCAACCATATGACCATGATCGAGCCCTACCCGCCTTATCGGCGGCTGCTCAAATTGTTTCAAGAAATCGATCTGCACGAGGACAAGCACTTCGAGTATTTGTCGGGGCAATATTTCGCCGATCTGGTGACCTGGTATCACTTGATCTGGGTCGGTGAGTCAGTGCGCCGCAACACCGAATTGATTCCGCGCTTAATGAGTCAGGGTTCTTTATTTAGCTACACCGATCGGCGCTTGCTGTTCGAGTTGTACGGCGAGTTGATCGCGGGCTTGATTCCGCGCTACCGCAAACTGCTGGAGGAGGGGCGCATCGAGATTTCCACGACGCCCCACTATCATCCGATTGCGCCGCTCTTGATCGATTTAAAAAGTGCACGCGAAGCGTTGCCTGATTCTGGCTTGCCGGAAACACCGACTTATCCAGGTGGCGTCGAGCGCATGGTGTTTCACATCGACTCTGCCATCGCCTCGCACGAGGCACGCTTCGGGCGCCGCCCGGGCGGCATGTGGCCAGCGGAAGGTGCAGTGTCGCAGGCATCGCTCATGCAGTTGGCGCGGCATGGCGTGAAATGGGCCGCCACCGGCGAAGGTGTGTTGGTGAATAGCCTGCGCCAATCTCATGGCCAGGTGCCCGAGAAGGCTGAATACATGTACCGACCGTATCGCGTACATGACGCCACGCAACAGATTCATTGCTTCTTCCGCGATGATCGGCTCTCTGATCTGATCGGCTTCGAGTATGCGAAATGGTACGGGCGCGATGCCGTGGCGAATTTTGTCAGCGAGTTGGAGTCGATTTATCAGCGTACCGATCAAGGGGAAAATCCCGTGGTGTCGGTGATTCTCGATGGTGAAAACGCCTGGGAATACTACCCCTATAATGGCTATTACTTTTTGTCCGAGTTGTATGAAGCGCTGGCCGAGCATCCGCATATTCGGCTGACCACGTTCACGGATTATCTGACGCAATGCGCAGACAAGGCCGCGCCGTGTGCGCGCGTCGGTGAGTTGCCGCAAGTGGTCACGGGCAGTTGGGTCTATGGCAATCTCTCCACCTGGATTGGCGATCACGCCAAAAACCGCGCTTGGGATTTGCTTTGCGCCGCCAAACAAAGTTATGATCTTGTCATGGCAAGCGAGCGTTTGTCTGCGCAGGAGCGTGCAGGGGCTTCGCGTCAGTTGGCCGATTGCGAAAGCTCGGATTGGTTCTGGTGGTTTGGGGATTACAACCCGTCGCACAGTGTGGCGATGTTCGATGCGCTGTTCCGTTCCAATTTAAAAAACTTATACCAGCACTTGCAATTACCCGTACCCGTTGCCTTGGATCATCCGATCAGCCAAGGCGGCGGCGCTGCGGCCGAGGCGGGTGGCACCATGCGGCGCGGAAGCTAGAAACTAGGATATGAAAGCACAATGAGTCGAATCGCTTTATTGTTAGGGGTGCATGCCCACCAGCCAGTGGGGAATTTTCACGAGGTGGTGGACGATGCACATCGCCGTTGCTATCGGCCCTTCATTGAAACGCTGCATGGCTATCCCGAGTTCAAATTCACGGTGCATTTTTCTGGCTGGTTGTTGGATTACTTGCTCGCGCATTTTCCCCAGGACATGGCATTGCTGCATGAAATGGTTGCGCGCGGCCAGGTAGAGTTATTCGGCGCGGGCGATACCGAGCCGGTGCTGGCGGTGATTCCGAATCGTGATCGCATCGGCCAGGTCAAAACCCTATCCGATAAGCTGGAGAAAAAACTCGGCGCACGGCCCAAGGGCGCTTGGCTCACCGAGCGCGTGTGGGAAGCCACCGTGGTGCCGGCGCTGGTCGATGCGGGCATCGACTATGTGACGGTCGATGACTATCACTTTCTGTGCACTGGCAAGCGCATCGAAGAATTGAATGGCTTTTACACCACGGAAGAAGATGGCCGTCGCCTCGATCTGTTCCCGATTTCCGAAGCATTGCGTTATCGTTTGCCGTTTTCGCCCGCCGATGAAGCGGTGCGCTACATCGAGAGCCAAGCGCAAATGGGGCAAACAGTCGCGGCCGTGTATTTCGATGACATTGAAAAATTCGGCATCTGGCCCGAGACCTACGAATGGGTGTATGAAAAGGGTTGGCTCAAGCAATTTATTGAGGGCGTGCTCGCTTCGCCTATCATCATCACTCAGCGTTACGATGAATATCACGCCCAGGCCAAGACCCGTGGCGTGGTGTATTTACCCACCGCGTCCTATATCGAGATGAACGAATGGACGCTGCCAGCACAAGCCGCCAATACTTACGCCGAGCTCGTGCATGAGGCCAAGCAGCAAGGCCGCTTCGAGCAGCATAAAGCTTTCTTGCGCGGCGGCATCTGGAAAAATTTCCTCACGCGCTATCCCGAATCGAATTGGATGCACAAGCGCATGCTCGGTCTGTCGCAGCGGCTGCATGCCTTGCATGGCCACGCCAAACACGCCGAATTGCTCGATCTGCTCTACCAGGCCCAGGCCAACGATGCTTACTGGCATGGTCTGTTTGGTGGGCTGTATCTGCCGCATCTGCGGCGCGCGGTGTATCAAGCTATGGTGCGTTTGGAGCGGCGGTTGGATGAGCTGGATCAGCGGCCGGCGCGCGAAGTCTACGACCTCGATCTCGACGGCCAAGATGAGTTGTTTCTGCACAATGATTCCTTGCAAGCGATTTTCCGCCTCGATGGCAGCGCCACCATCGCCGAACTCGATGCCTATGCGCTGAATCATAATTTCGGTGATTCCCTCGCGCGTCAGGATGAGCACTACTACCGCAAGATTCATTTGGGCGAGCAGGATAACGCGCACGACGGCGAGGGCATTGTCTCGGCGCATGACCGGGTAAATTTCAAGCACGCGATCGGCCCGGAAGACATGCAGATCGATCAAAACCCGCGTGCGATGTTCCGTGATAGCTGGCTCGATGCCGACCAGCCGGAAAGCCACACGCCACCCTATGTGCTCGACTACCAGGAAATCGATAGCACCGGCTTAGATGCACGGTTCGAGGCGGCGGTAGAAGTGCTGAAGGTGAATAAAAACTACCGTCTGGAGGGTAATGTGCTCACCTTGCATTACCACTTCGGCGGCGAGCCGCGCGGCTGGTTCGGTACCGAGATCAATCTCGCCATGCCTAGCTGCGATGGTCCGGCGGGACGCTATGTGTTCGAGGGCGCCATTCCCGGCGGTTTCGGCCAGGTGTTTGAAACCGAGGCGATGCAAGGAATCACCCTGGCAGACGATGTGCTTGGCGGCAGCGTGACGCTAAGCGCCAGCCATCGGGTACAACTACACGCCGCGCCGCACTTCAGCGTGTCGCAATCTGAATCTGGATTCGAAAAAATCATGCAGGCCGTCACCTTGAAGCTGGCTTGGCCTTTGAGCGAGTTCAACCGTGAAATGGTGTTGACGCTAGAAATCAAGCGCGGCTGAGGCGCAGGCCGATTTCGGGTAAAATTCCCGTTTTCATCAGGATTTCACCCATGTCTGCCCCCACCGTTTCCAAGCATAAAGCCGTTTACATCACCTATTCCATTCTTGACCAGCAAGGCCAAGTGGTCGAGCAATCCGACGTACCCATCGGCTACGTGCATGGCGCCGACAGCGGCTTATTCGAGCAAGTGGAAGCGGCGCTGGAAGGCGCGAAACTCGGCGAAAAATTCGAAGTTATTTTGCCCCCGGAGCATGGGTTCGGCGCGCACGATCCCAACCTCACCTTCACCGACGATATCGAAAACGTGCCCCCCGAATATCGCCATGTTGGCGCCGAAGTCGAGTTTCAGAACGAACAAGGCGAGGGAAAAATGTTTCGCGTAAGCAAAATCGAAAACGGCAAACTCACCGTCGATGCCAATCACCCCTTCGCCGGACAAACCGTGAAATTCGTGGTGACCGTGAATGCGATTCGCGATGCGACACCGGAAGAGATTGCGAATGGCCGGCCGGATGAGGGTGGGCCAGCGGTTTATCACTAAGGCACGCATTGACTGGTCGATTTACTGATCGCGTCCCACGCCAAGGTCGCCAAGAAATAAAACAGATTATTGCCCATGGATAAACTGGAATACGCAAGCACTTAGCCGATTTACCCCGGGTTTTCGGAACCGCAAACCCGGTTGCGTCCGCTCTCCTTGGCTGCGTACATGGCGGCATCGGCGCGACTGGTGAAGCTCTCGGCCGTGTCGTCTGGCTGGAATTGCGTTACCCCGAAACTGCACGTGATCCTGCCCGCCTCGCCGAAGTTACCGTTCTCGATCAAGGCACGCAGCTTCTCGGCCAGCAGCCGGGCGGCTTCGCTGCCGGTGTCGGGCGCGATCACCATGAATTCCTCGCCGCCCCAGCGCGCCAGCATGTCGATGTCGCGGATGTTGGCGCTGACATAAACCGACAGCACGGCCAGCAAGTCATCGCCGGCCTGATGGCCCCAGGTGTCGTTCACTTTCTTGAAGTGATCGATGTCGAACATGATGAGCGACAAGGGTGACTTGTAGCGACGGGCACGGTTCATCTCGCGCGCCAGCAACTCGTCGAATTGGCGGCGGTTCCAGGCGCCGGTGAGCCGGTCATGGGTGGCGATATCTTCCAGCGCCTGTTCGTCGCGTTCGATGCGGCGGCCAACGCGGCCGACCTGCCAGTGGAAAAAGCCGAGCAGCAGCATGCCCGCCACCACCGCGGCAATGCTGCCCGCGTACACCGTATGGAGCACCGCATTCAGATCCGGCGAAACATCGGCAATCAGCACCATATGCGCCGCGCTGCGTCCGCCCGCATCCTGCAAGGGCAGAAACGCCGCCCGATAGGAAGCCCCGCCCTGCGCCATGTTGATAATGCTGTCGGCATCACCCAGTTCGCCGCGGACCAGGCGTTCGGCCAGCAGGGGTGGCACCTTCTGATGCGCCTGGGTGCCCAGCACCACCGTGGGAAAGCGCTCCCAGTCGGGCGTGCGGCCAAGCGCGCGCATGCCTTCCTCCCACTTCTTGCGCTCGAGCCTGTCCTTGTGCACCAGCACGAACACCTCGATTCCGAAGAAGTCGCGTTGCTTCTGCAACACCCGGTCGATCTCCATGCCCAGTTCCACATAGCCGATCAACTGGTGCGTGGTCTCGTCGTACCAGGGGGAAACCACGCGCAACGTAAACGTGCCCAGCGGGCCGAGCTCGACGCCATACGAGGTGGTGCCGTCTTTTTCGGCGGCAAGGGTGGTGAAGCGGTCGATGCGGTCGCCATGACGGTTCGGCGCATGCACGCGCAGCAGGTTCACGCGGTCGGCGCCGCATTCAAGGCGTGGTCGTGTTTAAGCGCATCCATCACGGCCTGCAGCGCGCGGGCGTCGTAGCGGATGCTGTCTTCGTAGAAGTCCAGGGCCGAGGCGCGGATGCGCAGCACGCCCTGGTCGACGGTTTTGTGTTCGTGCTGATAAAGCGCAAGGACCAGCGCCGCGACGATGGCGAAAATGGCGGCCGCCAGCGGCGCCAGAAACAGCAGGCGCAGGCGCGTGACCTCGCGGCCATTGCCGGGGCTTCCAGTAGAGGCCGGTTCCGCCTGACTGGCGGTGGACTGGTCAACAGTTGTTTTGTTCATGACGCTTCATGGAATCTCTGCAAAAGCACGTCATGCCCACGCAGGCGGGAATCCAGGATTTAAAAAACATCGGTAAATCAGCGCTCGACTGGATCCCCGCCTTGCGCGGTGATGACGGGCTTTTGCAGGATCACCTTAGGCTCGGCGCAGTTGCGATTGGCGAGTGAGGGAATATGTTCGCCTCCCAGCGTGCGGCCCTCACCTTACCAGCGCACCTCAAAGGAGTCATAGCTCCGCTCTTCCCCCGTTAGGAAAGCAATCTCATACCCCAACTTTTCCATCTCATTTTTCCATGCCTCGATATCCACATCGGAACCAACCCGAATATTGTCGAATGTTAAGGAATTTCCTCCCGCCGCAGCCTCGTGAGCAATCGCACCCATAACATGGTTCATGAACCACATCATGTGCGCATCGATCCACGACTGCGCATGAGCGCTTAAGCTACGTGCCTCGCTTGCGGTGATGATTTGCATGTTTTCTCCTTGTGTGAAGTGGATTGTTCAGTTGCCCGCTTACACCTGGCAATGACAGGCAAAGGGGATTCACGCTGCCGCCAATACGGCGAGCGTGGATTCATCACCCATATTCGCGAATTTCCTTTGCCAAGCGCTCGTTCTCCAACACAAGCTCGCGGGCGGCCAAAGTCTCCATGACGGAGGATTGCATGTGATGGATTTGCCATATCCTGCGTCTGACATCCGTCTTCATTTCTTGGTTATCCCAATTGAAATCGAGGAAGCAATATATTTCGGCCTGGTTGATAGCCCCTGACAGCAGTGCAACATCGGCGAGGTCCCCCATGAGTATTCGCGCCGCATCGGGCTGGGCCCGCATCCATTGTTCGAGAAACTGGATGCAGCTCATGTCCGGCAAGGTTGGTGCGGCCATCACCAGGTCGTATTTGGCGAACTCAGTATGGTCCAGCGCCTGCTTGCCAGAGCGAAAGGTATCGACCAGAAACTCAACATCGGATGGCACTGCGGGGTGGTCGCGCGAGACCTCGCGCCATAAAACATCTTTCGACACGCCGTTGCCTGCGCCCAGCGCGAGTCCGTTCAGGATCAAGTCCAGGACGGCCTCGTTGCCATTGACCACCGCAATGCGATACTGATGCGTGCGCTCGGGCCGGTTTGCATCGAGCCCGAGTGCGCTTTTCCGATAACTTTCGGCGAGCCGGCGGTTTTCCAGGAGGATGCGGCGATAGTTCAGGGCTTGTGCGATCTCAAACTTAAGGACGGCTCTTTCCCATGGCTTGGCGACGAAACGGTAAACATGCGATTCGTTGATAGCGCCGAGCAGCCCATGAATATCCATATGCCCACTCAATATCATGCGCACCGCGTCGGGCTGGATTTCGCCGAACTGCTTGAGAAACTGCACGCCGTCCATATCTGGCATGTGGTAATCGGCGATCACAAGATCGAACATGACTTCTTGGCTGCGGGTTAGTGCATCCTTGGCTGATGCATGAGCCTCGACTTCATATTCGCCCCGCAATTCCCGCCGCAGGGCACTCAGCACATTCTCTTCGTTGTCCAACAAAAGTATGCGGTTCATGTGAGTTCCTTGGTTCATGTGTCCTCGTTTCAGGGCGATACAGTAGTAATCCCGGCCCTAGCCGATGCGGGGAAGGCCCTATTCAATATAGTCCATGGCGCTAAGGAGACTCAGCCAGCATGATCTCCCTCCGGCGATTCACCCAGCGTGTAGCCCTTTTCGCGGAACAGCCGCAGGCAGGCGTCCACCACATTGGCGTCATAGACCAGCCCACGCTTGGCCTCGATCTCGGCAAGCCCGGCGTCAATGCCGATGGCGGGGCGGTAGGGGCGGTGGGCGGTGATGGCCTCCACCACGTCGGCCACGCAGAGGATGCGCGCCTCTAGGATGATGGCCTCGCCCTTGAGACCCCTGGGGTAGCCGCTGCCGTCCATGCGCTCGTGGTGCTGCAGGATCATGTCCGCCACCGGCCAGGGAAATTTCACATCCTTGATGATGTCGTAGCCCACCTCGGCGTGAGACTTGATCATCTCGAATTCGGGCGCCGTCAGCCGCCCCGGCCGGTTGAGGATTTCCGACGGCACATAGATTTTGCCGATATCGTGGATCATGGCGCCCAGCCGCAGGCCCTCGATGCGGTCCGCATCCAGGCCAAGTTCCCCGGCAATGGCCGCAGCCAGATCCGCCACCCGGCTCTGGTGGCCGGCGGTGTAGGGGTCGCGCTTTTCCACCGTAAGCGCGATGGCGCGGATGGTGTCGGTCAGTGTTTCCTTGAGGCGCTCGGCGCTTTTCAAGTGTTCCTGCTGATAGTGGTCGCGTTCCCTGCGCGTACGCATGGTGTGCATCCCGAAAGAAAGATCGTCGGCCAGCTCCTGCAGCATCCGTATTTCGGCCTCGTCAAAGGCATTGGGCTCGGCGGCGTAGAGGTCGAGCACACCGAACACTTCGCCACCCTCCTCCTTCAACGGCAGCGCAATACTTGCCACATAGCCATGTCCGAGCGCCTGCTCGCGCCAGGGGCTATAGGCCGGGCCCTGCGCGATGTCGCGCACAAACACCGGCTTGCCGCTGCGCACCGCGCGGCCGGTCGGGCCCTGGCCGCGCTCGTTGTCGGCCCAGGTGATATTGAGCGCTTCGGTATAGCCTTCGTCGTAGCCCGCGCTGGCAATCGGCCGCACACTCTTGCCGGCATCGTGTTCCACCAGGCCGATCCAGGCAAGGCGGTAGCCGCCGCGTTCGATGATGTTGCGGCACATGTCGGCCAGCAACTGCGCTTCCTCCACAGCGTGGACAAGAATGCCGTTGCAGGCGCTCAGCGTCCGCTGCACGCGGAGCGCGTTATGCAAGGCCATCGCGGCCTGTTTGCGCTCGGTGATGTCGCGCACCACGGCAATGATGTAAGCCTGACCCTCAACTGCGACATAGCGGAGACTGACTTCGACGGGGAAGCGGCTGCCGTCCTTGCGCAGGGACTCAAACTCGATGAGGGCTTCCTCCTGAGTGCGGAGTACCTGCACGTGCGCCTGCCAGGCAGCCAGGTCAGGGAGCAGGGTCTGGATGTCCACCACGCCGCGCTGCAACAGTTCTTCCCGCGTGTAGCCCAGATCGCGGCAGGCCGCCTCGTTCACATCCAGAAAGCGGCTGGTGGCGGGGTCCACGACGTAGATGCCGTCGCTGGAGCGATCGAGCAAACTGCGAAAAAGCCGCAGGCGTTCTTCTGTCTGCTCGACTTCGCGCTGGCTTTCCTCAAGGTCTTCCAGCATCGCCAGCAGCGCGCGCCGGGTGTCCTGCGCGGCGCGCTCGCGTGCCTGGGCTGCTCCCAACTCGGCTTGCAGGCGCGCGAGTTCATCGATGTCGCAGAGTTTATCCGCCATGCCCATCCCCCTCGCCGCCGGTAGGCGTGGCATCGGCTTCCATGCCCAGCGCCGCCCGCAGGTGGCGATTCTCTTCCCTGAGCGCCTGGATGCGCAGCTCGCGCCCTACCGTCAGGCGCTCGAAGCGCTCCAGCTCATTGATGCGCCCGCTCAGTTCCTCAATATGCCGGCGCTGCTCGGCCTCGCGCGCCACGGCGGCCTCGGCCACCTGCGCATTCGCCAAGCTCAGTTCGCCTTCGGTGCGCCGCAGGTGAAAAAAGAAGAAGACACTCAACACTGCGCCTCCCAGCACGGCGGTGAAAACAACCCACAGCAGTTCCCTGCTGGTCTGGCTGCTTATGGCGGTTACATTGCGCAGCATTACCAGCCGCCCGACTTCACGGTCTTCGGTATCCTGCAGCGGCAGGTGTCCGATGTTGTATGTTTCCCCGCCGGATTTCACTGTCTTGCCCATCTGCTGGAGGGTGCCTTGTTTCAGCTCACCAAACAGGGAGACCAGAAATGCCGGCACCTCCGGCCGCGTTTGGGCGGCAAGCACCATGTCCGGGTAATGATCCCAGTCGGGGGTTCGCCCCAGTGCACGCATGAATTGTTCCCAGTCTTTGCGGATGAGATGGGTTTTGTAAAGCAGCACGTAGCCATCCACCTTGAAGGCTTTGCTCAGATCAATCAGGCTGTCCAGCACTTCCTCGCCCAGCTCGATATAGCCGATGAGCCGCCCGCCCTCCTTGACTGGCACCACCGCGCGCAGGGTGTAAGTTCCGGCTTTTCCAAGCTCCATACCCACGGTGGCACGGCCGGTACGCTCGGCCTCGCGCGCGGTGAAGCGCTCGATGCGGTCGCCGAAACTGGCCGGATCGTGGACACGCAACAGCACCTGGCGCTCGGCATCGTGAAAGTAGAAGTGGGTGATGTTGAAGTCCTGCCTTATCCCCTGGAATATCGGAGCGGCATGTTTCAGCAAGTGCTGGCGGTCGCCCGTGGCCAGCGCGCGGCGCAAGTCCGGGTCTTGCGCCAACGCCTCGCCGAGAGCGGCCAGCTTGTCGCCACGCAAGGCCATGGAATCACGCTGCAGGGGCATCTCCAGGTCTTCCTTGAAGTGGGCGCGCTCCACCGCGAACAGGACGGCGGCAAACACCGCAACCAGCAGGATGAGTCCCGCCATCAGCGGCAACAGGATGCGCCATCTGAGGCTCATCGGCTTGGTCAAACGTACCAGTATGGACATGCTTTTCCCAGCCGCCCTTGAGCGTGTTATCTCGACTCATTGAGTCGCCCGTCTTATTTTTGTTGCTGGCGCAATCTATATCGGCGTCATAAATACCAATATAGGTCTTATTTCAAGAGTGTCCGGCAATTTCGTTCAGATGGTTAAATAACCGTTGGCGACAACAGGAAATAGTATGTTTAAGAGGGCGCGGATTTGAGCTTGAGTTTTTGGGGAAACTGGGGTTTCCACCTCCAGGCTTTCTCTCATGCACTTAGGTAAATTAGTGTTCGCACAGATCATGGAGTATTTGCCCCTGCACAGCTTCTGCTGCTGTGTCTGCGGTTCCAAAACTATTCCACTTCCCCGCGCTTCAAGCGCTTGCTGTGTTTGCCTAAATTGCTGTTCAACTGACCGATGATTTCCGTCGCGGCGTGGATGATTTGCGTCGAGCTGAAGCCGGCCTTGGTCATCTCTTTAAAAAACGATTTGGCGAGGATCTTCGCCAGTTGATTCGGGTTTTCGCTGACATAGGCCATGGC
>JAUXTZ010000203.1 GCA_030681095.1 Burkholderiales bacterium | reverse complement strand
CCTCAAGCTGCTGGGCGGCGAGCCGCTGATCATGGCCACCATCGGCGACGACAGTGCGCCCTACATGCTTCGCCTCAAGCAGCTTGCGCTGGATGCGGCCCATGTCAGGCATGTGCCCGACACTTTCACCGCACAGGCCTTCATCACCACCGACCTCGACGACAATCAGATCACCGCCTTCCATCCAGGCGCGATGAATTACTCCCACGAGAATAGCGTCACCGATGCGCAGGGCATCACGCTTGGCATCGTCGCCCCCGATGGCCGCGATGGCATGCTGGAACATGCGCGCCAGTTTCATGAAGCCGGCATCCCTTTTGTGTTCGATCCGGGTCAAGGATTACCGATGTTTAATGGCGAAGAGTTGCGGCGTTTTGTTGAATTGGCGGACTATGTCGCACTCAACGACTACGAGGCGCAGCTGATTCAGGACCGCACCGGCAAAACGCTGGCGGAACTTTCCAAACGAGTGAAGGCCTTAATTGTTACCCTTGGCGCAAATGGCTCCGCTATCTATATTGATGGTAAACCGATCGACATCGCGCCCGTTAAGGCGAAGCTTGTGGTCGATCCAACCGGTTGTGGCGATGCTTACCGCAGCGGTTTGCTGTATGGCATCGTGAACGATTTCGATTGGCCCACGACCGGCAAGCTAGCAAGTGTCATGGGCGCGCTGAAAATCGCCCAGCGCGGCGCACAAAACCACGGCCTGCCCTCCGGAGAGCTATCACATCAGCTCCAAGCAGAATTCGGTATCACTCTTTAACTTAAGGAAAAACACATCATGCAAACATCCACCAAACTTGGACTCGCCGCTGTCTTGTTCACCAGCGTATTTCTCGCCGGTTGCCCCGCCAGCACCTCGGGCGGTGCGTATAGCCGTGATCAAGCGCGCACCCCGCAAGAGGTGCAAATGGGTGTGGTGGAGAGCGTGCGCGAAGTGCAGATCGAAGGCACTAAAACACCGATCGGCCCGGCGGCCGGCGCGGTAGTCGGCGGGGTGGCCGGCAGCAGTATCGGCCATGGTAAAGGCAGCACCATCGGCGCCGTCATTGGTGCGGTAGCCGGCGGGTTAGCCGGCGCCGCGGTGGAAGAAGGCGTGACCCGGGGAAAGGGTTTGGAGATCACGGTCAAGCTGGACAGCGGTAGACTGATGGCCATTACCCAAGCGGCGGACGAAACGTTCCGCCCCGGCGAACGCATCCGGGTGCTGACCGGCGGCGGCGTCACCCGCATCACGCATTAATCTCATCTGATGCAGGAAGCGGTGCGCTGCGAATGGTGCGGCAGCGATCCGCTCTATGTCGCGTATCACGATCACGAGTGGGGCGTGCCCTCGCACGACGATGCGCATCTGTTCGAAATGTTGATTCTGGAAGGCCAGCAAGCGGGATTAAGCTGGATCACCATTCTCAAAAAGCGTGAAAATTTTCGTGAGGCCTTGGACGGTTTCGACCCCGAGCGCATCGCGCGCTTTACCCCAGCGCGCATCGAAAAACTCATGGGCAATGCCGGCATTATTCGCAACCGGCTCAAGCTCAATGCGGCAGTGAAAAATGCGCGCGCCTTCCTTGACGCGCAGGACGCATTTGACGGCTTCGATCGTTACCTCTGGTCTTTCGTCGACGGTCGCCCGATTCAACATGGTTTCAAATCGATGAAGGAACTCCCCGCCACTTCGCCCGAAGCCGATACCATGAGCCGCGCGCTCAAGCAGCGCGGCTTCACCTTCGTCGGCCCGACCATCTGCTATGCCTTCATGCAGTCGGTTGGGATGGTGAACGATCATGTGCACGATTGTCACCGCTACGCTGCGATTTGCGCGCTGGGGAATACTCCAGACCTCGCCCCATAGGCAGGCGAGACACAAGCGCGTTAATATCCGCCTATGAACGAAAAGATTCACGTCACTGATCTACAAACAGGCATGTTCGTGGCCGAGTTGGACCGGCCGTGGCTCGACACACCTTTTCTATTCCAGGGCTTTCTCATCGAGACAGACGATCAGATCGCGGAATTGCGCCACTATTGCCAATACGTCTTGGTGGATCCGCTGCGCAGCATCGGCTGGGACGCCTGGCACGACACGCCAGAACGTAAAGAAGCGCTACGCCGCTTGGAGATGCTCGATCGCGAAGTGCAAAAAACCCTGCTCGCCCCCTTGCCGCTAGCGCTAGCAGAGGCGCCGGCGGGAGGGGCATTTGCACGCAATCTTAATCGCTACCCTGACCTCGCCCCGCTTGAAGAGGAGCTGCCCCGCGCCAAGGAAGTCCACCATCAAGCGGAGCAGGCAGTGCAACAATTGTTCGAGGAACTGCAGCAGCATGGCACCGCCGACCTTGATCGGGCATATAAGGTGATGGATGGCATGGTGGAAAGCATTATTAGCAACCCGGATGCGCTCGCCTTGTTAAGCCGCGTGAAGCGTGCAAGCGCCTATGTTTATGCGCGCTCCGTCAGCGTCGCCATCAATATGCTGTTGTTCGGGCGTCACCTCGGTTTTCCGCGTGACCATATGCATTTTTTGGGAGCGGCGGGACTCTTGCTTGACGTCGGTACGGCCAACGTGCCACCCGCAATATTAAGCAAGAATGGTCGGCTCACCACTGAAGAATATGAAACGATTAAGCGCCACGTGCAATCAGGACTCGATATGCTGCGCGAATCTAAGGGCATATCAGAAAAGCTGCTGAATATCGTTGCCTGCCATCATGAGCGAGAAGATGGCAGCGGCTATCCCCGAGGCCTGCGCGGCACTGAAATCGGCGTGCCGGGAAAAATGGCCGCGATTGTGGATTGCTATGACGCGCTCACCAGCGAGCGGCCCTATGCACGATCCTTCTCGCCTTATGAAGCGCTCCAGCATTTGTATGACTGGCGCCACCATTTGTTTCACCTAGAACTCGTCGAGCAGTTCGTTCAGTGCTTGGGAATTTACCCAGTCGGCAGCCTGGTGGAACTGAATTCAGGTGAAGTGGCGGTAGTATTGACACACAATCGCGTGCGGCGTTTGAAACCGCGCGTACTGGTAATTCTAGATGCAGCCAAGCAACCCTACGCCGCACCGGTACCCTTGGATTTGCTTACCGCACCAAAGCACGTGGGCGACCAACCCTACGCAATAGCCCGCGCACTCGAGCATGGCATGTACGGCATCGATCCGCGCGACTATTATCTGTAGAGAAAATTCCGCATGCCCTTGATACCGAATCACCTGATTTGCTTGGACGCCTTGGATGAGGCTTTGCAGCAAGCGGCAGCCCAGTCACGTCCCATGGGCCTTTGCCTGCTCTGGCTCGATTGCGTTTACCGCATCGATGCAATCTTCGGTTACCGCGCGGGCGACACGGTATGCGCCAAGTCATTAGCGCATCTAAAAAACATCCTCAAAGACGAGGATCAAGTTTTCCGCGTCGGGCGCAGCGAGATAGCCTGTCTGCTGCCCACCCTCTCGAATGAGACGCAGGCGGTATTGGCCGCCCACAAAATCATCCGCACGCTCGGTAGCCAGCTCGCGCTTGATCAATACGCGATGCACAGCGAACCCTACGTGGGCGTTGCGCTGTTCCCGGCCCACGGTCAGAGCGCGGACGCCCTTTTACAGCGCGCCAGCAGTGCGCTGCGTGAAGCGCGAAATAGGAAAGAACCCGTCTTTGTTTACAGCAACGAAGCCGATACGGCGACGCAGTTTCAGTTGCAGCTACAAACCGATCTGCGCCACGCGTTGGACGAAAACGTGCTCACCCTGAATCACCAGCCCCAAACCGATTTACGCAGTGGGCGTGTGGTGGGGTTTGAGGCACTGAGCCGGTGGCATTCTCCCAGCCGCGGCGCAGTATCGCCCACGGTATTCATCCAAGCTGCGGAAGTGGCTGGCTTGATGCATCGCCTCACGGGATGGGCTTTAAACGTGGCGCTGCGCGAGTTTCAAGAGTTGCAATCCACCGCTCGGGATCTGACCATCAGCATCAATCTTTCCGCCCATGATTTGATCCAAGCCGAGCTGCCGGCGTTGCTCTCGCAAGCGCTTGGCACCTGGAGCGTACCGGCTGCCTGCGTCGTGATCGAAATCACCGAAACCGCCATCATGGATGACCAGCGTGCCCGAGCGACGACGCTGGAGCGTCTAAAAGAAATCGGCGTGCAGTTGGCAATTGACGACTTCGGCACCGGCTATTCCTCTCTGGCGCGTCTCAAGCATTTGCCGGTGGATGAACTCAAGATCGATGTCAGCTTCATTCGGCATATGTTGCGCGACACCCGCGACGAAAATATCGTGCGCTCGATCATCGATCTGGCGCATCACCTCGGCCTGCGCGTGGTGGCCGAAGGCGTGGAGGACGAAGCCACCTTGCAGCGTTTGGTCGAGATGGACTGCGATGTGGCGCAAGGTTATTTTTTGAGTCCACCGCTACCGCTGGCGGAATTTCGGTTCTGGTTGACGCAATCCGGCCGCAGCGATCGGTAATTCCGTATTTTTTCCAAACCTAGATGACAGAAACTCCGACCCCTGGCGCCATCCAACTGCTGCGAATATTTCGCTTAGCCTTGCATCTGCTGCAAGGGGTCATCACCGCGGGCACGATTCTGCGTTTTGCCCACGAGCCATTGCGCAGCCGTATCATCCGTTCCTGGGCAGCCAAGTTACTCGTTATTCTCAATATTGAAACCCGCGTGCAAGGCAACATCCCCACGCTCGCGACCCGTGGCGTCATGTTTGTCTCGAATCATGTTTCATGGATGGATGTTTGGCTGCTGCTGTCCGTGCGCCCCGTGCGCTTCATCTCCAAAGCCGACGTGCGCGGCTGGCCGGTGGTGGGGTATCTGGCACAAGCAGGCGGCACGCTGTTCATCCAGCGCGAGAAACGTCACCACACCGCCGCCATTGTGGGCCAAGCGGAAGCGGTGTTGACGCAAGGCGACTGCCTCGCCTTGTTCCCGGAAGGCACCACCACCAATGGGCTACGGCTGCGCGCCTTCCACCCTTCGCTATTCCAAGTTGCGGTCGACCAAGGCGGCGCCATCACGCTGGTGACGATTCGCTATGTGTTCGCGGATGGAGGCATCGACACCGCCCCAGCCTATGCCGACGAAATCACCATGCCCGAGTCGATGCGCGCCATCTTGGCGCGGCGCAAAATCATCGCGGAAGTAAATTATTTCGATACGCTTGATGCACGCGGAAAAACCCGGCGCGCACTTGCTTTGGAAGCCGAAGCCGCTATTGCAAACGCCTTGAACTTGCCAATCCCGCACAAGGCGTCTGGAAAACCTGCCGATCTTCCAGCCGCAGTGCAGACAATCGCCCACCCCACAGACAGCCTGTATCCAGCGCCACATGACGGCTCCCCACCTTGAGCCCGAGTGCTGACCAATGGCCGAATACGATGTTCGCGTTTGCGCTCTTGCGCCCTGGCACCTCGTACCAAGGCAGCGTGCCCTTGGGCCGCGTCTCGGGCGAGCCTTTATAATTGAAATCCATCACGCCCGCAGGACTGCATACGCGTAGCCGAGTCATGGCATTGGTGATGACGCGCAACCGGTCAATACCAGTTAAGCTATCTTCCCAATGATCCGGCTGGTTGCCATACATGTGCTTGAGAAAATCGCGGTAGTCATCGCCTGAGAGCGCCGCCTCTACCTCCCCCCCTAGCCGCAGCGCCTGTTCCACCGTCCACTGCGGCAGCAGCCCGGCATGCACCAGCAGCCAACCGCCTTCCGCGTGAATCATGCGCTGGCAGCGCAGCCAATCGACCAACTCATCGCGATCGGGGGCGGCCAGCAACTCATCCAAGGTGTCATGACGATGCGGCGGCACATGCCCCTCCGCCACCGCGAGAAAATGCAAATCATGGTTGCCGAGCACGGTCACGGCCCGGTCGCCCAAGCCCATCGCCCAATGCAACACCTCGACCGAATCCGGCCCGCGATTGATCAGGTCACCCACCAGCCACAAGCGATCTTGGGCCGGGTCAAAGTGGATTTTTTCCAGCAATAAATTCAGTGCTTCAAAGCAGCCTTGAATATCGCCGATGGCGTAAGTGGACATGATTTTTGGGGTCGTTAGTGTTGGGCTATTTTACCTAGGCTAACGTGAAAAGCGCTTCCCCTTTGCAAAGGGGGGGGGAATTCACCGCAGCAAAGTTAGCCCATCGCTTCGCATGTTAAAATCGCCCTGTGTCCCAGCAACAAGCCAGCAAACCCCTCATCTCGCCTTTCCATGGATTGAATGCCGAGCAGCGCGCCGCGGTCAAGCACCTCGATGGCCCGTTGTTGGTGCTCGCCGGTGCGGGCAGCGGCAAGACGCGAGTCATCACACACAAGATCGCCTATCTCATCAGCGAGTGCGGCTACCAGCCCGCCAATATCGCTGCGATCACCTTTACCAATAAGGCCGCACGCGAGATGCGCGAGCGCGTCGGCAAGCTTCTCTCGGGGAAAACCAGCAAGGGGCTGACGGTCACCACGTTTCATTCCCTGGGGATGCAGATCCTGCGCCAAGAAGCCAAGCTCATCGGCTACAAGCCCCAGTTCTCCATTCTCGATGCCGCCGACAGTTTGCATGTGCTGTCCGACATCATGAAGACCACCGACAAGGCTGAATTAAAACGCGTGCA
>JAUXTZ010000202.1 GCA_030681095.1 Burkholderiales bacterium | reverse complement strand
CGTGTATTAGCGTTGAGCATGCTGGCCTTACTGACAGTGGCCTATCTCAGCGTGATCCCCCTGCTCGCGCCCTACATCGATACGCGACCGGTGGCGCAGCATCTAGCAAGCTTGCAAGCGCAGAATATTCCCATCGCGTATTGGGGCAAGTATCACGCGCAATTCAATTTTGCTGGTCGGCTGACTCAGCCATTGACGTTAGTGAATAACGAATCGGTGCATGCCTGGGCGCAGCAGCATCCGCAGGGGCGCATTGTGGTGATCGATCGAGAGCCAACAGCAAGCGCAGCAAAGCCTGAGGTAGAGCGGCTGTTTCGCGGTGCTTACGTCAAAGTCTGGACCGGAGAAGGCTTGCTTGCCGCCAAAAGCGGGCCTTAGATTTCCCCGCCGTGTACGCCCGCATCGGCAGCCTGACCTGTACCGCGCCATTATTTTTTCCACTATGTGTATTACTTACGTTTCTGAGGCGACTAAGCGTATCGAAACCATCATGAACTAGAAATTTTCTGGGTCAATAATGAAAAAAGTGTGGGTAGGGAAAATAGGGAAGTGGCAGCGGGGAGCGATTTTATGCGCAGCCCTTTGCGGATTGTGGGCGAGCCAAGCCGTCGCGCTGACGGCTCAAGACATCTTTCGCCAAGCGAGCTACAGGATATGGGTGCTGGAGACCCTGGATGCTAAAGATCGGCTGATTTCATCCGCCGGGGCGGTGATGATCGATGCCGGCAAGGCAATCGTGCAATGCGATGGGCTGCAAGGTGCGGCCACGATACGCCTGGTTCGAGGCGAAAAAATTATTCGTGCAGAGCAAACAGGTGGTGCTGATCGCGAAGGGCTTTGTCTATTGGCGCTGTCTGATCCTGTAGTAGCGGCGCCGGTGGAGTTTTTGCAAAAAAACCCTGAGGTAGGGGTGCGCGTGTTTGCCGTGAGCAACGCTTTGCAACTCGGCCTGAGCATCTCCGAGGGGGTGGTGTCGGGTATACGTGATTTCGGCGGCGATACCTACATTCAATTCACGGCTGCCATCGCGCCGGGCTCCGAAGGCGGCGGGCTTTTTGACGCGGAAGGCAGGCTGCTGGGTTTTATCACTTACCGTGCCCGTGACGGACAGAACGTGAATTTCGCTATTCCCATTCGACGCTTGGCCGAGCTCGAAAAACGCCTGGGTGCGGCCAGCGCAGCGGATGGCCTCAGTGCCACCGCGAATGGCCTCATGCAGCAAGCTAAATGGACGGATCTGGCGCAGCATGCAAAAACATGGCTGGCGGCAGATGCCAACAGTGGCGCAGCTTGGGCATGGCTTGGCATTGCAGCGCAACAGATGGGTGATTGGCCCGAGGCGGAGCGGGCTTATCGTGAAGTTCTGAAACGTGACCCCAATGCGATCCTGTTTGGCGTCGGTTTATCCAATGCATTGCGCTATCAAAAAAAGACGCAGGAAGCAGCCGATGTCGCGCGCAGTTTGCTAGCGATTCGACAAGAGGATGCGAGTATTTGGGTAGCCCTGGGACAAGCGGAGCTAGGCCTGGATCATGGCGTAGAAGCTAAGCAAGCTTTTGCAAGAGCCCTACAGGTGGATTCATTTAATTATGAAGCCCACTTGGGCTTATCTCGAATTGCACGTGCCAACCGCGACTGGCGCACGGCTGCCGCAGCGCATCGAGCGATGGCACGCATGACGCCGAATGATGTAAATGCTTGGTTGTTGCTTACAGAGGTGTATCTATTTGATCAACGGCCTAAACGCGCGCTTGCCAGTGCGGAGCAGGCCATCGCTATCGCGCCGGATAATAGCGATGCCAAATTGTTCAAAGGCGCAGCGTTGGTCATGGATCGCCGATATCGTGAAGGTATTAAAGTGCTCCAGTACGCGACGGACGGGCCAACGCAACGGCCTGGTTGGGCCTGGGGAAATCTTGGCAGCGCCTACTACGCGCTCAAGATGTACCCGGAAGCAATCGGCGCGTATACCGAGGCGGTGAAGCTTCAGCCAGCCGCTATATCGCCAAAGCAAAGTTTAGGGCTGGCGCTAAAAGATGGGCTGCGTTTTACGGAGGCGCTCGCGCTGTTCGAAGAACTCAAGGCAGCCAATCCAGACGATCCATTTCCCTGGCGTCAAATCGGCTACGTGCATAGCTATCGTGCCAATCCGGAGCAAGCGATTCCTGCATACAAGCAATCGCTGCAATTGGATAGCAAACAGTCTAGGGTCTGGCAGGCCCTAATCGAGGCCTATCATGTTGCGGGGCGCAAAGAAGAAATGAAGCGGGCCTACGAACAACTGCGAACCATTGATGCGCAAACAGCGGAGACCGTCTACAAGCGAATGATTTTTCCCTATGAAGGGAGCGCGCTATGAGACTGCTATTTTGCGCGTTGCTTTTCGTCACCACTGCCGCCCAGGGCGGCGAGGCCGAGCGGGTATTCGAGCAAGTACGCGGCTCCATGGTGATCGTGACGATCTTGGATGAACGCAACGAGATCGAAGGGGAAGGAAGCGGGGTCGTGATCAGTGATGGCAAGATCATCACCAATTGCCATGTGGTTCGTGATGCCGGATCGATTCGCGTGACCTGGGCCGATCAGACGTTTCCTGCAACGCTGGAATTGGATGACACCGAGCGGGATTTATGTCGATTACAGGTGAAAAACCTCAACGCAAAGCCGATCAAGCTACGCGCTAATAAAGACCTAGCCCCGGGCGAAACTGTTTTTGCTATCGGCAACCCACTCGGCTTGGGGCTGTCGGTTAGCGCGGGCATAGTGTCTGCGGTGAAGGAGTATCAGGGCCAACCGCTGGTGTTTTCTTCCACGCCGGTCGCCCCGGGTTCCAGTGGGGGAGGGCTATTCGATGCGGAAGGAAGGCTGGTCGGCATTACTTCAGCCATATTGAGTCGTGGCCAGAATTTTAATTTGTCGGTGCCGGCCGATGGCATCGCCGAATTGGATAAGCGTGGGAAAGTGCCAAAGGTTTCGCCAGATGTTGGGCCGGACCCAGACTGGGTAGGACAGGCCGATATCTTTCGCACCGCGGGGCAGTGGCTCAAGCTTGCTGAGTTAGCGCGGCAATGGGCTGCTGTTTACCCGACAGCCTCGCTACCCGATGGTTTTCTCGGCTTAGCGCTGTATAACTTGGGCGAGTTCGATCGCGCACAGAAAATATTAAGCAATGCTACGCGTGATCCAGGCAACGCTTCGGCACACGCCTATTTGGCCATGACACTGCATGCGTTGGGTGAGAAGCAGCAGGCGAATAAATTTCTTGAACAAGCCATGCAACTGGAGCCCAGCGCAGGTTTTTACTGGTTGGTTCGGGCAGACTGGCAAATGAAAGCGCGCGAGTATGAAGCAATGCTCGCGTCCGCCCGAGAGGTGGTGCGGCGCGAGCCATGGAATGATCGCGGTTGGACGATGCAAGGGGCGGCATTACAGAGCTTAGGACGCTTCCAAGAAGCGGCGCTGGCATACCGAACGAGTTTGCGATTAAAGCCGGGGGATGAGGGCGTCACTAGCGGTTTGGCGGCGGTGCTGGCGGCGAATGGCGCAAATACCGATGCGCGGCGTGTGCTGGCGGGCGCATCGAAAGAACAGGCATACGATGCCCAAAGCTGGTTCAGCATCGGCGTGGATGAGGAGAAGAAGAAAAATATTGCCGAGGCGGAGCGCGCCTACCGTAAGGCATTGGAGCTCGACCCCAAGGCCGAGCATGCTTGGCACCGTTTAGGGATTGTCCTGATGACATCCGGGCGCAGCCAGGAAGCGGAAAAAGCGATGCGCAAGTCTTTGGAGCTGAAGCCGGATAGCGCCGCTGTAATGGCCGATCTGGCCGAAATGCTAAAAGTGCGGGGCGAAAAAATAGAACGCAAAACGCTGCTTGAAAAAGCCTACGCGCTGGCGCCTGCATCGCCGCATGTTGCTTATGGCATGGTCGCCTTGCGCCAAGAGATGCGCGATTACCCCGGCATGATTGCGCCCTTGCAGATGCTGGCACAGGCCTATCCTAAGGATGCACAAACCTGGGCAACGCTGGGTGATGCGCTAGTGCGAATGGGAAAGCTAGAAGAAGGCTACAAGGCACTCAAGACGGCTCAGGAAATCGATCCAAAAAACACTGTCATGCTTAGCGCATTGGCTACCTATCACGGCTTGCGCGGCCAGTACGCCGAAGCGCTTTCTTTTGCGGAGCAGTCTCTTGCCATCAATGGGGCCGATGCTTATGGCTGGAGCAA
>JAUXTZ010000188.1 GCA_030681095.1 Burkholderiales bacterium | reverse complement strand
AAGCCGCCTGCCGCATCGCGCATTTCGCGCGTGAGCCAGCCCACGGTTTCCTGCGCCACCTGGCGAAAGCGACCATGCCCAGTCAGCGCATAAGCGTCGGCGTAGAGTCCCAGCAAGGGGCCATTGTCGTAGAGCATTTTTTCAAAATGCGGGATAGCCCATTGCGCATCCACCGAATAGCGGCAAAAGCCCCCGCCGAGCTGGTCGTAAATGCCGCCCTGCTCCATTTTGTGCAGGGTGAAAACCGCCATCTCGCCCACATCGTCCCGGTCCTTGGCGGCTGCATAGCGCATGCAAAATTCCAACTCGGTGGGGCGCGGAAACTTAGGCTCGCGCCCGAAGCCACCCCATACCCGGTCGAAATTTCCAGCCAAGTCGCGCGCTGCGTCATCTAACGGAGCAAGCGCTAACTTTGTTTCTGAATCAGGTATGGTTGAGGATGATTCAAGTGCTGCAACCAGCTTGATATTTTGAGCAGCAATCTCGTCTTTATGTCCGTGGTAGTAATCGGCGATTTTGGGCAGCAGGTCGAGCAAGCCTGGCATCTGGTAGCGCGGCTGTTTGGGGAAATATGTACCGCTAAAAAACGGCGCCTGCTCCGGCGTGAGAAACATGGTCAGCGGCCAGCCGCCGCCCCGGCGCGCGATGAGCTGGTGCGCGTGCTGGTAGATATGATCCAGATCCGGCCGCTCTTCGCGATCGACTTTGATATTCACGAAATTCTCGTTCATCACCGCAGCCACTTCCGCATCCTCGAACGACTCATGCGCCATGACATGGCACCAATGGCAGGCTGAATAACCGATGGAAAGCAGAATGGGTTTGTCTTTCTGACGCGCCAGAGTGAGCGCCTCCTCACCCCATGGAAGCCATTCCACGGGATTGTCTGCGTGTTGCAAGAGGTAGGGGCTGGTTTCTTGGGCGAGGCGGTTGGGCATGGCGGCATCCGTAAACAAATGCCGATTTTATCAGGATTGGGGGAATGCCATAGCAATTTACTCGGGTATGGCGAAAGGTAAAACCGTTCGGACTACTCCGCAATCAGCGCCCGAATCATCTTCTCAATTTCTGGATGATCAAACTCGCGCCCACCCACAGCGCGATACGCAATGCGCCCCTGTTTATCCACGATGAAGCTGGTGGGCAGGCCTTTTACCTTCCATGCTTTTGACGCGGTGCTTTTTTCATCGAGCATGATGGGAAAGGTCGGTGCCGGATCAAGCTGTCCGGTGAAGGAAAAGACTAAATCGAAATTTTCATACTGATCCGGAGCGAGCACCATGAACGGCTCGCCCTTGAGCTTTTGATATAGGCGCTCCATCGAGGGCATCTCGCGCCGGCAGGGCGGGCACCAGGTGGCCCAGAAATTCACCAGCACGACTTTGCCTTTGTAATCGGCTATGCGCTGCGTTTTGCCGTCCAAATCCTTGAGCTCGAAATCGGGTGCAGGCGGGCGTGGCGTGAGCGCCGTGAGCTTGTGCGTGAGATCGGGGAGATCGGTCTGTGCCGTCGCTAGCGCGGGCAACAATAGGATCAGGCTAACGGATACCCGAGCCGCTCGGGCAAGCCAGATTCTCCAGCTTGTCGGTGTAAGTCTTGCCATGCTGCCTCCAGGTGTAAATAAGGTCGAAGCGCGTGCCGGGTGCGATCTTGGGGGTGGTGAAGCCCTGCGCCCAATCGCCCTCATCAAAAGTCAGATCTTCCGGCAAAATCGAATAACTGAAATCCGCACCGAGTTTGGTCCACACCTTGACCCATTGCGACTTGGTGCGTAGGTGATGTTTTTTTCCATCGGTAGTAACAACACGCCAGTCTGCGACGCGATAAGAAACCGGCGCTTCGCTTTCATTGCGCGCGATGGTGCCGAAGATGCAATAGCCGCGCATGCTGGCGAAAATCGCTGGCGGCAGGTCGCGCGAAGAGTAGGTGGCTTGTACGAATTCCGGTAAGAGCTGAACCAACTCCAAGCTGAATCCGTGGTCGGATTTTTTCCAGGTTTTAAGATCGGTGTCGGGATTGACCGTGACGATTGTTTCAGTTGCCAGCGCACTCAAGGCCGGTAACAGCAATAACAGGGCCGCGACCAATCTCATTTGCGTTCAACCTGGCTGACATCGCGCACCGCCCCAGTGGCGGCGCTGGTGGTGAGCGCAGCGTAGGCGCGCAGCGCGGCGGAAACGATGCGGTTACGCGCTTCGGGTTCCCACGCGTGTTTGCCTTTCGCCAACATGGCGGCGTGACGATGAGCAAGCTCTTCATCAGACACTTTGAGGTGAATGGTGCGATTCGGGATGTCGATCTCGATGGTGTCGCCCGCTTGCACCAGGCCAATCGTACCGCCCTCCGCCGCTTCGGGTGAAACATGGCCGATGGACAAACCCGAGGTGCCACCGGAGAAGCGGCCGTCGGTAATCAGCGCGCAGACTTTGCCCATGCCTTTGGATTTGAGATAGCTGGTCGGGTATAACATCTCCTGCATACCGGGGCCGCCTTTGGGGCCTTCATAGCGGATGATGACCACGTCGCCGGCCTTGATCTGGTCGCCGAGGATGGCTTCTACCGCATCGTCCTGGCTCTCGAAAATGCGCGCAGGGCCGGAGAATTTGAGAATGCTTTCATCCACGCCGGCGGTCTTCACGATGCAGCCATCGAGTGCGAGATTGCCATGCAGCACGGCCAAACCGCCGTCTTGTGAATAGGCATGGGCCTTGTCGCGCAGACAGCCGTGCGCGCGGTCGGTATCGAGCGTGTCGTAGCGTTTGCTCTGCGAGAACGCGACTTGCGTCGGCACATTGCCGGGCGCGGCGCGGAAAAATTCCAGCACCTTGGGGTCTTTGGTGCGCATGATGTCCCAATGCTCCAGTGCGTCGCCCATGCTCGGGCTGTGGATGGTGGGTATATCGCGATGTAAGATGCCCGCGCGATCCAGCTCACCCAAAATCGCCATCACGCCGCCGGCGCGGTGCACGTCTTCCATGTGGTAATCCTGCGAGGCGGGCGCGACTTTGGACAAGTTCGGCACTTTGCGCGACATGCGGTCGATGTCTTTCATGCTGAAATCCACGCCGCCTTCGTGCGCCGCCGCGAGCAAATGCAACACAGTGTTGGTGGAGCCGCCCATGGCGATGTCCAAGGCAATTGCATTCTCGAATGCCTCGAACGAAGCGATATTGCGCGGCAGCACCGAGTAGTCGTCGCGCTCGTAGTGCGATCGCGCCAGCGCCACGATCAAGCGCCCGGCTTCTAAGAAGAGGCGCTTGCGATCAGCGTGTGTTGCAAGCGTCGAGCCGTTGCCTGGTAGCGCCAAACCCAGTGCCTCGGTCAGACAGTTCATGGAATTGGCGGTAAACATACCGGAGCACGAGCCACAGGTCGGGCATGCGCTGCGTTCCATTTCCATTACATCAGCGTCAGAGTTTTTCGGGTCGGCGGCGGAAACCATCGCATCCACCAAATCCAGATGCACGACCTTGCCTTGGATCACGGCCTTGCCCGCTTCCATCGGCCCGCCGGAAACAAACACGGTGGGGATGTTGAGACGCATCGCCGCCATCAACATGCCCGGCGTGATTTTGTCGCAATTGGATATGCACACCAGCGCATCGGCGCAATGCGCGTTCACCATGTACTCCACGCTATCCGCGATCAACTCGCGCGAGGGGAGCGAATACAACATGCCGCCGTGGCCCATGGCGATGCCGTCGTCCACCGCGATGGTGTTGAACTCTTTGGCCACGCCGCCGGCTTGCTCAATTTCGCGCGCGACCAATTGGCCCATGTCCTTCAAATGCACATGCCCAGGCACGAATTGCGTGAACGAATTCGCGATGGCGATAATCGGTTTGTCGAAATCGGCATTAGTCATGCCGGTGGCGCGCCATAAGGCGCGCGCGCCGGCCATGTTGCGGCCGTGAGTAGTGGTGTGGGAACGATAGCGGGGCATGGCATCACCTTCTAAGATAAAAAAGCCGCTCACGCGGCCGGGGTATAATCGCAAGAATTCCGAATAATTTTACCTGATTCTAGGCTGTTTCCATGTTTGTTCATCCCGAATTTGACCCTATTGCCCTGCATCTCGGCCCGCTCGCCATCCGCTGGTACGGCCTGATGTACCTGACCGGCTTTCTTGCCGTGCTGTTGCTGGGCCGCTATCGCATTAAACATGGCGCGAATGCGCCGATCAACAACCAACAATTGGATGATTTGCTTTTCTACGGCGTGCTCGGCGTGGTGCTGGGCGGGCGCTTGGGCTATGTGCTGTTCTACAAGCCGGATTATTACTGGATGCATCCGCTGGAAATTTTTTATGTGTGGGAAGGTGGCATGGCGTTCCACGGTGGTTTCGTCGGCGTCATGGCGGCGATGTGGTTGTACGTGCGCAAACATGGCATACGTTGGCTGAATGTCATGGATTTTCTTGCGCCGTTAACGGCCATTGGGCTGGGCGCGGGCCGGCTCGGCAACTTCATCAACGGCGAGCTGTGGGGTCGCGTCACCGACGTGCCGTGGGCCGTGGCATTTCCGCAGCACGACATGCTGCCGCGTCACCCGTCGCAGTTGTACCAATTCGCTCTCGAAGGTGTGGTGATGTTTCTGCTGCTGTGGCTCTACTCCAGCAAGCCGCGTCCGGCGGGTGCCGTGTCTGGGCTATTTCTCATTGCTTATGGACTATTTCGATTCTTGGTTGAGTTCGTGCGCGAGCCGGATGCGTTCATGCCGTCATTGGCGCTGGGGCTGACCATGGGGCAATGGCTGAGCGTGCCGATGATCTTGATCGGCGTGGGCTTGTTGCGCTGGAGTTATGTTCGAAAATAATTCGGCCCTTTGCCCGACGTGGCGGCGTGAGCGCGGCGATTTACGCCCAGCCGCTTTCCTGAGTAAAATACCAGCGTTCGTGGGCCGATAGCTCAGCTGGGAGAGCGCCGCGTTCGCAATGCGGAGGTCGGGAGTTCGATCCTCCTCCTCTCCACCAAAGTTTTTCTTTCACTTCGTCAGCTTCATGCATCCCTTGCCCCACCCGGCCGCCACCACGCGGCGCCAGTGGCTGCTCTGCAGCCTTGCCGGCACCTTGGTGCTGGC
>JAUXTZ010000204.1 GCA_030681095.1 Burkholderiales bacterium | reverse complement strand
AGCGGCTGCCATCCTTGCGGATGTAGGTCAGCTCGTAGATGTCCTCGATGCCGCGTGAAGCCTTAAACACTAATGCCTCGAAGCCCGGCGCAATCGGCGTGCCGAGCTCGACGCTCAATGCCATGGCGCGCGCAATCACTTCCTGCGGATCAGAAATGTCGGCCGGGGTGATCTTGTTCATCACGTCGCTGGCCGTGTAGCCCAGCATGCGTTCCGCGCCGACGTTGAAAATTTGAATCACGCCCTTGGCGTCGGTAGCGATGCTGGAGAAGTTGGCGCTGTTGAAAATCGCGCTCTGCAAAGCCCCTGCCTTGAGCAGCGCCTCTTCGGCCTGCTTGCGCGCGGTGGTATCACGTAAAATGCCGGTGAAATAACGCTGGCCACCCAACCACATCTCACTTACCGCCATCTCCATCGGAAAAATGCTGCCATCCTTGCGCCGACCCACAACCTCGCGTCCGAGGCCGATAGCGCGCGCCTCTTCGCTCGCACTGTAATACTCGAGGGAACCCTTGCGCTGGTCTTGATCAAGCTCGGGTATCAGCAGGCTGAAGTTTTGTCCGATGAGCTCTGCGGCGGTATAGCCAAACATTCGCTCAGCGGCCGGGTTAACGGTCTCGACCATGCCGCCGCTGGCATGTAGGGTGATGATGCCGTCCACCACGGTATTGAGTATCGTCTGGATCAGCGCGGCGCTGTCGCGCAAGGTCTGCTGCACTGCATATTCCCCAGTGACATCGCGGAACACCAGCACAGCGCCGACCACCTGACTGTCGCGGTCGCGAATCGGTGCGCAACTGTCGGCGATATCGCACTCGCTACCATCGACCGCAATCAGTACGGTGTGGTTGGCTAATCCCTGTACCGTGCCATGCGCCAAGGTTTCCATGACTGGGATAGTGGCGGGTAGCCGGGTTTCTTTATTGATGATGTGAAAAATCTCATCCACCGGGCGACCGGAGGCTTGCGCCTGCGTCCAACCGGTGAGCTGTTCGGCTAATGGATTCAGAAGCGTCACACGTGCTTCGGCATCGGTGGCTATCACAGCATCGCCGATGGAGTTGAGCGTAACGGCGAGCTTTTCCTCGCTGACCTGCAAGGTAACGTTTGTCTGCTGCAGTTGTTTATTCGTCTCCTCCTGAATCTCGAGCAAACGCTGTCGCTCTGCTTCGACCTGCTTGCGCGCGGTATTATCAGTGCCGATCAATAGGTAACCGATGATGGCGTCCTGCTCGTCGCGTAGCGCCGTGACCGACACGACTGCCGGAAAGCGGCTGCCATCCTTGCGAATATAGGTAAGCTCGTAGATGTCTTCGATGCCGCGCGAGGCCTTGAACACCAATGCCTCGAAGCCCGGTGCAATCGGGGTTTCGAGTTCGACGCTTAACGTTTTCGCACGCTCGATCACTTCCTGCGGATCGGAAATATCGGCCGGCGTGATCTTGTTCAGGACGTCGCTGGCCGTGTAGCCCAACATGCGCTCGGCGCCGACGTTGAAGATCTGAATCACGCCCTTCTCGTCGGTGGCGATACTCGAAAAGTTGGCGCTATTGAGAATCGCATTCTGCAAGGCCCCGGTTTTAAGCAAGGCCTCCTGGCGTCGAACCTCGGTGATGCCTTCCGCCGTACCGGCGGCGGGGTTGAAAATGGCGGAATCTCGGGGGGTTTTTGGCATGACTTACCTATGTTAAAGCGCGAATGAGTCTGGCGGATCGCGTGGCCGAAGAAGGTGCGGACCGCACCTCATCTACTTATACGCTCATCCTGCACATAAAAATGCATGCTTTCGCTTGCAGACGTCGGGGAGGTAAATTGAGACCGTGGATAAATTTTGAGCAATCATGTTTAATCATAACGATCAAGCCCGCCACTCACCGTGCGTTAACGCACATAAGCAGCGCTTAGACGGATATTTTAGGGGTGCCCTTTATGCAAAGCGTGAAGCAGGGCGAAGGATTAACCGTGACTGGCTGAGGACTGTTCCTGGCGATTACGCACATCGCACAGCAAACGATCGTGTTCTTTTTTCACCACCGCATAGCATTCACACACACGGGACTCCAGGCCAGACCGGTCCAGCACGGTGATGTGGCCACGGCGGTAACTAATGCATCCCGCTTGCTGTAAATGCCCGGCAGCCTCGGTGATGCCTTCACGCCGCACGCCGAGCATGCTGGCTATCAGCTCCTGCGTCATGGTCAATTCATTCGAAGGCAAACGATCGAGGGTCAGCAACAGCCAGCGGCACAGTTGCTGCTCCACCGAATGGTGGCGATTGCAGACCGCAGTTTGGGATACCTGCGTCATCAGCGCCTGAATGTAGCGCAACAACAAGTGCTGCATGACGCCGGCGCGGCGCCCCTCGGCGCGATGAAATTCCTCCATCAGCAGCCGCGCCTTCAGTCGGTAGCCATAACCGCCGGTAGACACGACGGCCCGGCTAGGGGTGGTCATCCCGCCCATGAAAAGCGGAGTGCCGACGACGCCCTCATTGCCCACCCCCGCGATTTCGGACGATGCACCGTTCTCCATCACATAGTGCAGGGACACGATGGCGCTCGTCGGAAAATAGGCGTGCTGCAACTGACCGCCGGATTCATAAAGCACATCGCCCAGCGGCATCGCAACCAATTCCAGATGGGGTGCGAGGTGCTCGAATTCAGCCGTGGGCAGGGCAGCGAGAAGACAGTTTTGATTGGGGCTCTGTGGTGTATCCATAAGCGGTCTCCGAATGATCGCCTGAGCGGCATGAGCGGCATGAACATCACGCGCACAGCATACACGCTTTGCATCATAGGCTTGTTACCGCACATAGCGCGCAAGTAACAGATTTCCATATAATTTGTTATTTTAGGATTAACTTTCCCAATTTTCCAGCCAGCGTCACGTGACGATCATTACTCCAGGTTTTATGGTTGACTCACTGCTAGGGTTAAAGAATCTGAACCGCTTGTCCCACAATAGCGGCGCACAAACAAAACCCTGCCGAAGCAGGGTTTGTCGTGGTGGACAGTTTATCTCAAGCGTGCCGACGTCGACTCAATCCAAGCCCCGCGAGTCCTAGCCCCAACAGCGCCAGCGTGGCTGGCTCGGGTACGTTTCCGCCCCCGTTGTTGCTACCACCGCCCCCGTTGAAGCCCCCGCTAGCCTCATACCCCGTACCCGCGCAGAGACCGGAGATGGTGTCGTTAATCATCGTCACCTCAGCCGTGTGCGCCAAGGCTCTGCCGCAACCGAGGGTGACACCGTCGTTCATGATGATGCTCGTGCTCGCGAGAATATTTCCTGCGAACGCAGTGTTTGTGTCAAGGGTCGCGGTACTGCCGACACTCCAATACAGCCCGACACCGGCGCCTGACCCTACGTTGATCACGTTCACTGACGAATCAGGCGAGGTGATCAGCGACGAGCTGAACAGAAACACCCACAGCGCGTTGATGTCGCCCAAGCCGTCAAGCGTGAGCGCTCCCGTCAAATTACTTATTGCATAGGGTACCGTGTAGACGCCCGGATTGAGCGTGCCGGCTAGCGTCAAGTCCCCGCTGACCAAAGTGGTGCCAGGCCCCATGCCATTCAGCGTCGTTATCGCCCCGACGAGTTGCGTGTCAGCGAGCGTCGCGAACGCATCGCCCTGGTGGGCGGCTCCTGTGAAGGTTCCCGGACCCTCATTGGCCAGCGTTCCGAAAAAGCCCGTGATGCCGGTGACTGAGGAGTTGTTGGAGACGCCAAGATTTCCGCCAAGGGTAGTCGGCCCGGTATTGGTGACCGACGAGGCACCCAGGACCGCGAAGCTCGCCAATTCCGAACCTAGCAATGGCGTGGCCCATGCCGGGGAGGCGCCGTAAAGCGCGCCGATCACTGCCAATGACAGGATCGAAAAGTATTTTGGTGTTTTCATCACAGACCCTCCTAAATTGTTATTTGTTATGCATCGATCGTTTAGTGATGATCCTTTTCTTTTTAACAATGTTCTGTGCGCTAACGCACTTATCGAATTAAATTAATTTGATCACTGCTTGTTGTTACGCGGGTGAATCTGCTTGCGTTAGCGTGGAACGCCAAGTAGCACTGGCTGAAGTAAAAGCCTTGCCCGAACATGTCGACAAAGCGCGAGATGCGAGCTTATGGATTTGTGCCGTACAAAAGATCTCAGAGTTTCGGAATGTGCAGTGTCCGGCTTATCATCAATGAGCCGGAAAGCGCGAACATCAACACCAGCGGGTGGAGTTGTCATGGTCCCATGTGGATCATCCCCAACCAGAGATGGTTGCCGATCGCACCGTTCATGGCGGCGATGGCGATGACGATGACGAGCACCAGTGAGGTGGGGATCGGCGTGCCCTCGAAATACTTTACCTTGTCGCCGCCTTGCGCCAAGGTCTCGGCGGTGATGTTGTAGCGGGCAAGGCGGCTCACTCCGCACACCACGAAGTAGATCAAAATCACGCGATCCCAAAGACCGTCCATACCGACTCCATAGGCGATGGCCGCCGGCGCAACACCGAAGGAGATCACATCGGCCAGGGAATCCAACTCGCGCCCCAGCAAGGAGGTTTGCTGGCGCCAACGCGCGACACGGCCATCGAAGACATCGAATATAAATGCCAGCAGAACCAGGGCGCAGGCAAAATACAGGTGCAGCACAGCCGGGTTTTGCAAATAGGTCATCACGGCAAACAACGCACCGACGCCGCAGGCTGCATTGCCTAAGGTAAACCAGTCCGCGAGATGAAAGTCGCGAATCATCGAAAGATGCTTAGCATGTTTCATGGCGCGGGATCCTTGAATTCAGAAAGCGTTGAAAAAATCAGACTCGACATTTCCGTGTGTTGGCGCGAGCATATCGTATTGTTTTGCAGGCTATTCGAAATACCAGGCGCACTCTGTGTGCTATCGCACATACCAACGGCGCTGATCTGCACCTCGACGATTCTGAGCGCGACGCTAATCGCCATGCTGGTCTTTTTTTCTGCCATGGTTCAATTACACACAACTTATTGAGGTTTCCCCGTGCTCCCCGTACCCCGGAGGGTAGGCTACGCGCTGGATAATTGCTTTTTCTAGGATCATGACCGCTCACCACTATCTGCCTACCGGCCAACGCACTTGCCATGCCGACGATGGACGCGAGGTTCCGTGCGAAGGTTCCGGTCAGGACGCGTCGTTTGCCGTCGGCACGCCCTGGCCCGAACCTCGCTTCGACTTGCGCGTCGACGAGGTCACGGATCAGTTGACGGGGCTGGTCTGGTGTCGAAATGCCAGCCTCGCGGAATTTCCCCTCACTTGGCAGGAAGCACTGGATTTCGTTGTGGCCATGAACCGCGAACAGCGTTTCGGCCAGCGCGATTGGCGCATGCCCAATCGCCGCGAATTACGCAGTTTGC
>JAUXTZ010000184.1 GCA_030681095.1 Burkholderiales bacterium | reverse complement strand
CAAAGTGCTTGAGCTATCCGATGGCTTTTTGATGCGTGAAGCTTATCGCGCCTATTGGCAGCGCAACCTGTTTGACGCACAAAAACTAATTCGGCGCGCATTCTTGCTTGGCCTGTGGAAAGCAGGTGATCTGAAATATCTCCTTCCTGCTCTGTTGCCCGCCACTATTTTTCAGTGGCTGGTCCACGCGTCCGACCGTCAGAAAGAGAAACGCATATGAACGTCGAGCGGATTCCCGTTCTCATGTATCACCGCGTGGGCGATGCGCATAACGGGTGGGAACGCAAGTATTGCGTGAGCCCACAACGTTTCGCCGACCAGATGCGGATGCTCGCGCGCACTGGCTGGAAGTCGATACCTATCGACGCTTTTTTCGCTTGGCTGGATGGTAGTGTGGAATTGCCGGAGCAGTCTTTTCTGCTCACTTTTGACGATGGCTTCCTCGGTGTGCATGAACACGCGGCGCCGGTGCTGACGGCACTGGGCTGGCCGGCCACGGTGTTCCTGGTGAGCCAACTGATCGGTCAGCGCGACGCCTGGTGCGAGGCCCACAACCCCAGCGGCAACACTTATCCCTTGATGGATGCGTCGCATATTCGTGAGCTGCGTGCATGTGGATTCAGCTTCCACTCCCACACGCGCAGCCATGCCGACCTGCCGACGCTCGATGACCGCGCGCTGCATGATCAGCTCGCGGGCGGGCGCGACGACCTGCAAACCCTACTCGGCGAAGCGGTCGATTATCTGGCTTATCCGTATGGCCGTTATGATGATCGCGTGCTGCGCGCGGCACAGGCGGCGGGTTATCGCGCGGCCTTCTCGGTGCAGCCTGGATTCAATCGCCGTGACGTTGACCCTTTCCGTTTGCGCCGGCTGGATGTGTTCGGTACTGACAGCGCCGCTGTGCTACATCGCAAAATCACCCTCGGCAGCAATGACGGCAGCTTCAAGGCAGGGGTTGAGTATTTTCTCAAACAATTGCAATGCCGACTGGGGCTGGGATGAAACTGACGCTACCCATCTGCATACACAACCATCTGGCAGCGCACTCCCGAACCCAGAATAGGATCGCACCATTTATGCTCAGGACATCACCCTGGATTGATCGTTAAATGTCCAAATGGAGGGCTCATGCCAGAGACTAATCATTATTTGAAATCGTATGCGAGAAGAAACTACAAGAAAGTAAATGGGTGGCTCGGCTCGGACACAATTTCGCAACTCATCCAGATAGACGGCATTCAACGTAAACTGGGTCTCTCCGGCCATGTGGGTGAAATCGGCGTACACCATGGCAAGCTATTCATCCTGCTCTATCTTCTCGCGCAACAGGGAGAACACGCAATCGCGGTAGATATATTTGAGCAGCAAGCGCTAAACGTGGACAAATCTGGAAAAGGAAGTCTACAAGTGCTCGAGCGTAATCTGGAAGCGTTTACAGGTGGGAAATCTAAGCTCCGGGTCATTAACGCTGACTCAACGACCATTGGCGCCGAACAAATAACAGCAGCAACGGGCGGATATCTACGACTATTTAGTATTGACGGGGGCCACCAAAGCCACATTGTTCGGCATGACCTAAATACTGCCGCGTCCGCAATATGTGAGGGTGGCGTCATCATTCTGGACGACTATTTCAATCCTGAGTTTCCTGGCGTATCTGAATGCGTGAATCAATTCTTCCTCATGGACAACACCCAAGGATTGGTTCCTTTCTTTGTGGCAATGAACAAGATTTACCTCACAACGCAAGGTTACGCAGAACGCTATATGGACCATTTCACGCGTACCGACATAGGCATTCCCTTCGAGGCTACGACCAAGTTTCTTGCGTACAACACTTCCCTGTCGCCCATTAGGATTACAGAGATGTTTGGAACGAATGTTATATCGTATAGCCCGGATCGCTTTGGCAGCGTCTATAAGGCAGGCCGGACTATTCGTAAATTGCGTTCAAATCTCCGGAGAAATTTAAGCAATAGTGCAGCATGGCAATACCTGCGCACTATCGGACTAGCCCGTCTAGTGCGCCGATTGGCGGACAAAATTATTCCTTATTAGAATGAAACTGACGCTTTCTATCTGCACCCACAATCACCGGGCAGCGCTCAAGCAAACGCTCGCCGGGCCGAACGATCTGCATTTTTTTATTGGCAGTGATCGGGCAAGTGAATCTATTGAACGGCTCGGTCAGTGGGGTATGAATCAGGCATGAAATTAACTTACGCCTTTTGCACTTATAACCGAGCTGAGCGTCTTCCAACCCTGGTCGCGGCGATGCGCGCTCAGCAGTGCGCCGTCCCGTTTGAAATTCTGGCTGTCGACAATAACAGCAGCGACAGCACGCAAATCGTATTGCAACGGCTTGCAAGTGAACCCGGCGTTCCCATGCGCATCGTCTTAGAAAAAACCCAAGGCATCGTCCCAGCGCGCAACCGCGCGATTGAAGAATCGCTGGGGAGCGATATTCTCGTCTTTGTGGACGACGACGAACTGCCGCACCTCGGTTTGCTCGATGCGGCATGTCATGCAATTTTGAACGAAGGGGCCGATTGCGTTGGCGGCCACATTCGCGTCGATTTCAGTCCGCATGCGCGGCCTGCCTGGCTGGATAAGGATATTGTGGGCTTTCTTGGAGAGTTGGATTACGGGCCAAGCGCCCTCTGGGTAGGTGATAGCTCCACCCCACTATGGAGCGGCAACATCGCCTACCGGATCAGCGTATTTCGCGATGACGTTTCGCTCCGCTTCGACCAGCGATATAACCGTGAGG
>JAUXTZ010000179.1 GCA_030681095.1 Burkholderiales bacterium | reverse complement strand
CAAGGCAGATCGTGCGGTCGCCAATCTTTTATTTGAGTATGACGGCGCCGAGGAATTCGCGAGTTATCTCATCCGCCCGGACGGCTTGGCCGATATTTCCTTCGCCAGCAATATGCCCGACGCACTGTATAGCGAGCTGTTAGCCAAACTGCAAAAACATCCCGACATCAACGGCGTGATTGCGGGCAAAGGCGGCCGCGCTTGCCGACGGTTTGGCGGGTAAAGCGTCAGGCCAAATTCGGAGCCAACTAGTGCTCCAAGGTTTCCATATTCCGGCCACCCGCTGCGCATCAGTCTTCCAACTGATCGTGTCCAATTTTCCCAGCAATTAGTTGGGTTCCAGATCCGAGAAATAGAAGCTATATGCCGCAGCAGTGGATATGGTTTCACTCTCGGGCTTTAGATTAATTCAAATCCAATCAGCCGGTTAACAGTGCCGCTTGGGGCTTCCTCCGCATGAACCGTGGGGTAAAGTTTTGAAATCCCATACCGATAACATAACTATTGAAAGTGAAAGCCGCCAATCCGCTGCGGACGCTTCATTTAATGGGAAGGTATCAGTGCGTGGAGATTGGTAGGCAGCAATGGGGAATGGGAGTCCGGATTGTAGCGGGCTTTCTCATCGTGCTCGCCCTGATGGTCAGCCTGACCGTCATCGGGCTGCGCTACGTCGCCGAGGCCAACCAGCGTCTGCGGGACATCGCCCAGAACAACAACGCCAAAACCGAACTCGCCACCGTGATGCACAGCACCTTGCGCGAGCGCGCGCTGGCCATGCACGCCCTTCCCATCCTTTCCGACTCTTTTGATAAGGACGAAGAGATTCAACGCTTCAACAGGGATGGCGCGACTTATGTCGAAGCGCGCCGGCGTCTTGAAGGCATGAAGCTCACTCGTGAGGAAAGCGACATTCTGACCCGTATCCGCGATCTGACGCGCGAGGCGCAGCCCGTGGTGCAGGAGGTGGTGGAGATGACCACGTTCAACAACGATCAGGCTGAGATTTTCGAGAAAATTCGCAGCGTGGCCATGCCCAGGCAGCGTGAAATCGCCGACCAACTCGGTGTGTTGCTCGATTTGCAGCGCAAGCAAACTGCCACAGCGGTGCGCAACGCGGAAGCATCCTATGTGCAGGTGCGCAGCCTGATGTTCGTGCTGGGCGCGGCGGCGCTATTCGCGGGGCTGGCTATTGCCTGGTTCGTTAGCCGGCGGGTGACGAGCCAAGCCCGTCAGCTTGCAAATCAGGCCATGTATGACCCGCTCACCGGCCTAGCCAACCGCAGCTTGCTGCATGACCGGCTGGAACACGAAATTGCCTATTCGACGCGAGCCACCACTTCATTCGGCGTCATATTGATGGACTTGGACCGGTTCAAATTGGTTAATGACACGCTGGGCCATGATGTGGGCGACCAGGTATTGCGGGAAGTGGGGCGGCGCTTAAAAGAGACACTGCGCGAGATAGATACCGTTGCGCGCCTGGGGGGCGACGAATATGTGCTTTTGATTCATGACCTGGAAGAAAAAGATGTACCCCGTATCACAAACAAGCTACTCGATGCGCTGGAGCAACCGTTTCATTGGCAGGGCCAGAGCATTGATTTGGGCGCGAGCCTTGGCGTGTCGCTGCATCCCTCTCAATGCGCTGATCCGGGTACGCTGCTTCGCTGTGCCGATATCGCCATGTACGTGGCCAAGCGCTCGGGCAAGGGTTATATGCTGTATGCGCCAGACCAGGAAACCACCAGCCTTGATCTCTCGCTTAAAAGCGAGCTGCGCAAGGCGATCCAGTCGGATCAGCTGAGCTTGTACTATCAACCCAAAATCGACCATTGCAATCGGCAAGTAGTGGGGCTGGAGGCGCTGGTGCGCTGGAATCACCCCCAGCGCGGCTTTCTCTCGCCAGACAAATTTATTCCGCTGGCGGAGGAGGCCGGGCTCATTGGCCTGCTGACGCAGTGGGTTCTGAAGACGGCGCTGAAGCAGCTTGCCCAACTACGCGCCAAGGGCCATCTGCTGACCGTGGCCGTGAATCTATCGGCGCGCAATTTGCATGATATATCGCTGCCCACTTCCATTCTGGCCCTGCTTAGTGAAAGTGGTGTTGCGGCAGAATACCTGATACTGGAAATCACCGAAAGCGCGGTCATGTCCAACCCCAGTGATGGCTTGGCGATTCTCACCGAATTGGATCGCATGGGCGTAATGCTGTCGATCGACGATTTCGGCACCGGCTATTCGTCCCTCGCCTACCTCAAGCAACTGCCGGTGGATGAACTCAAAATCGACAAATCCTTCGTGATGGATATGGAAGAGAACGAGAACGATGCCGTCATCGTGCGCTCGACTATCGACCTGGCGCACAATCTGGGATTAAAGGTCACCGCTGAAGGCGTGGAAACGGAAGGCGCGTGGGACACGCTCACGATATTGGGCTGCGACCGCTCGCAAGGTTTTTTCATGGGCAGGCCGATGCCGGTGGAAAAGCTGGAGGAGTGGCTGAACGAATCAGCGTGGGCTCAGAAGACGAATTTATCCCGGCAGCTTGCGGGGTAATGGCGGGCGCGTGAAACGCGCGCATCAGTCACTCAAATTCGGCGCCAACCAGCGCTGCGCCGTTTCGATATCCCAGCCCTTGCGCTGCGCGTAGTCTTCCAACTGATCGCGTCCGATTTTGCCCACGGCAAAATAGCTGGATGCCAGATGCGAAAAATAGAAACCTGATACTGCCGCGGTGGGCAGCATGGCGTAGCTGTCGGTGAGGGTGATGCCCGCGTTCTTAGATGCTTGCAGCAATTCAAACAGCGGGCCTTTTTCGCTGTGCTCGGGGCAGGCGGGGTAGCCGGGTGCGGGGCGGATGCCGCGATATTTTTCATTGATCATGTCTTCGTTGCTGAGCGTTTCATCCGCGGCATAACCCCAGAATTCGCGCCGCACGCGCTCGTGCAGCAGCTCGGCGAAGGCTTCGGCTAAGCGGTCGGCCAGTGCCTTCAACATGATCGCGTTGTAATCGTCGTGATTTTTTTCATATTCGGCCACGCGCGTATCGATGTTGATGCCGGCGGTGACGGCGAAGCCGCCGATGTTGTCTTTCATACCTGAACTCTTGGGTGCGATGAAATCAGCCAGCGCAAGATTGGGGCGACCGGGCGGCTTTTCTGCTTGTTGGCGCAAGCTGTGATAGGTCATCGCGATTTGGCTGCGCGTTTCGTCGGTATAGATTTCGAT
>JAUXTZ010000178.1 GCA_030681095.1 Burkholderiales bacterium | reverse complement strand
ATCGAAATCTATACCGACGAAACGCGCAGCCAAATCGCGATGACCTATCACAGCTTGCGCCAACAAGCAGAAAAGCCGCCCGGTCGCCCCAATCTTGCGCTGGCTGATTTCATCGCACCCAAGAGTTCAGGTATGAAAGACTACATCGGCGGCTTCGCCGTCACCGCCGGCATCAATATCGACGCGCGCGTGGCCGCATATGAAAAGAACCACGACGACTACAACGCGATTATGTTGAAGGCGCTGGCCGATCGTCTAGCCGAAGCCTTTGCCGAATTGCTGCACGAACGCGTGCGGCGCGAATTCTGGGGCTATGCCACGGATGAGACGCTCAGCAACGAAGACATGGTCAATGAAAAATATCGTGGCATCCGCCCAGCGCCTGGCTACCCCGCCTGCCCCGAGCACAGCGAAAAAGGCCCGCTGTTCGAGTTGCTGCACGCCCCGGAGAACGCGGGCATCACGCTAACCGACAGCTATGCCATGCTGCCTACCGCAGCAGTATCGGGTTTCTATTTTTCACATCCGGAATCCAGCTACTTTGCCGTGGGCAAAATCGGACGTGATCAGTTGGAAGACTATGCGCAGCGTAAGGGCTGGGATATCGAGACGGCTGAACGTTGGTTGGCGCCGAATCTTGGGTAATGCAGGTCCAAGCCGGAACTCTCTGTCGATTATTGGCTACAAATATGTGTGAGGCCCCTGAATGGAACAAGTAAAGGTTTTTTACAGCTATTCGCACAAGGATGAAACATTGCGCGATGAGCTGGAAACTCATTTGGCCATATTGAGGCGGCAAGGCTTGATCTTTGAATGGCATGATCGAAAGATCAAAGCTGGCACGGAATGGGAGCAAGAGATTGATTCCAACTTACAAGATGCCGACGTAATCATCCTATTGATCAGCCCTGACTTCATTGCTTCCGAGTACTGCTATAGCAAAGAATTGAATCGAGCACTTGAACGGCATGAGTTGCGGCAGGCTGCCGTTATTCCCATCATCGTTCGCCCTACTGACTGGAAAAGTACCCCATTTTCGAAGTTGCAGGCGCTTCCAAAAGATGGTGCTCCAGTCACGAGTTGGTCAAATCGGGATGAAGCCTGGCTTGATGTGGCTCAGAGTATCCGACTCAAACTCGAAGATATACGAGCGGCAGCCAAACATCGACAGGCCCCAAGAAAGGGTTTGCTTAGTATGCAGGATCTACTAACGAGCGAAGTAGAACGCATTGATACTCGTTTTTGGGCGGAGGGCGAATGTGGCGGCCTTCCCACGGGCTTGGTTGATCTTGACTCGATGATCGACGGGCTATATCCGGGCGATCTTCTTGTTATTGGTTCTCTTCCATCAATGGGTAAGACGGAACTGGTACTCGACATGGCAGTGCACCTTGCCACTAAGCAAGGTTTGCCGGTAGCCATTTTTAGTATGCGCTGGGCTTCTGCGGAGGTGACGCGGTATCTGGCTGCTTCTATTGGCAATCTTCGACTGCATGACCTAATTCGTGGAAAATTAGCAGATGATGATTGGGCGAAACTTACCTATGCTGTTGGTGCGCTCAATGATGCGCCAATTTTTGTTAACGATGAGGCGAGGCTGTCGGTCACGGATATAGTTGAACTGGTAGGAGACGTTAAGAAAAAGTATGGGGCTCTCTCGTTGGTCGTAATTGATAGCTTACAGAACCTAGGAGCCGCCACAGAAGATGCATTGGGAAATTCTCAGGCCGCAAGAGTGGTGCATAGCCTAAAGAGTTTCTCCCGCGAAGCCGGGGTGCCAGTAGTTGTTACTAGCCAGGTATCAAGAGAACCGGAGTTACGGCCAAACAAGCGCCCTGTCGCCCGTGATCTGGGGGAGTGGCAGTGTCTTGAGGAGGATGCCGACGTAATCGCGTTTCTATATAGAGATGATTTCTACAATCCAGAAAGCCTCGACAGAGGAACAGCTGAGTTAATCGTTGAGCGAAATCGTCGTGGTCCTGTTGGGACGGTGCGGCTATATTGCATACCGGAGTATGGGGGATTTGCCACCGTTGGCGGCCAAGTCAAAGGCTCCCCGTTATCAGAGCACAGCGACACTTTTGAACTGAGCCCGGAAATTGTCGCCAAGATAATCGAGTTGGCTGAACGGTGTTATATAGATTCCTCGGGGGATAAGACCAGAACAAAAGTGGAGGATGAAGCGTTCCTGGATGAGTTGTTCCGCCCAAGCCCAGCCTATGAAGCCCTATTAGCAGCAATCAAGCAATTGACTCAAACAGATATCATCCAGCTGCAAGCGCTGATGTGGTTGGGACGTGGTGCAGGCGGGGAAACCGCGGAAGATTGGAGCGCCTTGCTCGATAATTCAGGACTTCAGTTGGAAGAAAGGACACCCGAGTACATTGCGGAGAAAGCGCCGTTGGCAAAGTACCTCAGAAACGGATTAGCAAAACTTGCGCAAAAGATGAAATAGAGCGCTGACCGGCCTGCTGCAGGCCCCGGAAAACACCGTTATCACGCTCACCGACAGCTTTGCCATGCTGCCCACCGCAGCGGTATCGGGTTTCTATTTTTCACATCCGGAATCCAGCTACTTTGCCGTGGGCAAAATCGGACGCGATCAGTTGGAAGACTATGCGCAGCGCAAAGGCTGGGATATCGAAACGGCGGAACGCTGGTTGGCGCCGAATCTAGCCTGACGCTTTACCCGCCAAACCGCCGGCAAGCGCGCCCGCCTTTGCCGGCAATCACGCCGTTGATATCGGGATGTTTTTGCAGCTTGCTCAACAGCTCGCTATACAGTGCGTCGGGCATATTGCTGGCGAAGGAAATATCGGCCAAGCCATCCAGACGAATGAGATAACTCGCGAATTCCTCGGCGCCGTCATACTCAAAAAGCAGATTGGCGACCGCACGATCCGCCTTGGATTGCGCATCTTCTTCTGCCCAAGCGGGTAAGGCGCTTAAGGTGCCCAACAGAGTGAGTGTGGTAATGAAGCGAGCTGCTTGTTTCATGCGGATAGCCTCCTTGCCTAAATTCTAACCCATCTTACTTAGAGCCGACGTAAAGCATGCCCCTGCCCGTTGCACTTTGTATTCGCCGCGCTTGCGCGCTCGGCACGACGTACGTACAATGTGCTCACATCTTACCTGAGGAAGCCATCATGGGCGTCACATCGAAAGCAGAGCGCATCGCGTTACGGATTGTGAACGACGATAAAAAACGTCTGGAACAAGCTGCGACACTGCAACATCAGAGCCTAACGGAATTTGTACTGAACGCATCACGGGTGGCGGCAGACCTTGTGCTGGGCGACCAGACACGATTTGTATTACCGAAGAAGCAAATGGCGGCGCTGAATGCTGCACTGGATGCACCACCGCGCGAGATACCGCAACTCAAAGCTTTGTTTGCCCGTTCCAGCGTATTCAAAAAATGAGCCGGCGTTCGGCGCCGACTGGGCCGGAACCCTTGACCGCAGCCCATCGAACGGAACACTTCGATTGCGGCAAAGCCGCACTGGATACCTTCCTAAAACGGTTCGCTTTGATTAATCAGCAGAATGGCACCGCCCGTACCTATGTGGCGCATCGCAGCGGGGAGGTAGTCGGCTATTTCAGCCTATCCGCCGCTTCGGTCGAAATCGACCATGCTCCCACGCGTGTCGCCAAGGGCTTGCCCAAACATCCCATCCCCATGACATTATTGGCGCGGCTTGCGGTCGACTCGCGCGAACAAGGCCACGGGCTAGGTGCTGGCTTGCTGCAAGATGCCTTGTTGCGGCATCTGCAAGCGGAAGCCGTGATCGGCAGCCGAGCCCTGATCGTGCATGCCAAGGACGAAGCGGCCATTTCGTTCTATCTGAAATTTGGCTTCGCGCCTTCTCCGCTTGATCCGAACCATCTGTTTCTGCTGACCAAGGACATCAAAAAGACCTTGGGTCTTTAAATCATGAGTCTGCCCCTGCCCGTCGCACTACTTTTTACCGCCCCTGCTTGCCCGCATTGCCCCGGCGTAAAGCAGGCGCTGGGCATCCTGGCACAAGAAGGATTGATCGCATCGATGGAGGTGGTGGATCTTGCCGCGCACCCGGAACGTGCGCAGGTCTTGGGTGTAAAGAGCGTGCCTTGGTTTCGCATCGGTGAGTTGGAATTCGAAGGCGCGATGTCCTTGGGCGAGTTGCGCACTTGGGCGACACGCGCGGCATCACGAGAGGGGCTGAAGAAATATTTTTTTGAGATGTTGAAATCCGGCCGACGGCGCAAGGTTGAAGACATGATTCGCGCCGACCCGCAGCGCTCAATTGCCATGGTGGATTTGATGCGCGACCCCGAGGCAAGCATGGCGATTCGGCTGGGTATCGGCGCGGTGCTGGAAGAGTTTCAGGGCAGCACAATCGCGGCGCCGATGGCACCCAAACTGGCCGATATGCTGCACGACCCGGAACCACGCAACCGTGCCGATGCTGCGCATTTTTTGAGCCTGATCGGCGATGCGGAAGCGCTAAAATTGTTGCGTGTCTG
>JAUXTZ010000166.1 GCA_030681095.1 Burkholderiales bacterium | reverse complement strand
TACATGCGCCATATTGGCCGGCGGCTGGCTGACGGCAGGCATCCAGAGCGATACCGTCAGCAGCATGCCGAACGTGCCCCAAGCGAGCGCACGGGGTGGTTTTGTTTTTGGGCGGCTGATGCGCTGGATGTGTATCCACATTCCGGCCAGCAGCAGTAACGGCAAGCCGATATGCAGGAACACCAGCAAAGAAAAGAAGCGGTCGCTGATACTGTCCTGCGTCAGGAAGTTGCGCACCATCGTACCGCCGAACACCGGTAGCCAGTCGAGAAATTCCGCCGTGCCTACCGCAATGAACTGCGCCAGCTCATCCCATACCAGCCAATAGCCATTGATGCCGGATGCGAACGCCAGCCAAAGCAGCGGCACGCCGCTCACCCAGGAGAACCAACGGAAATTGGCATAGCGGCCAAACAGAAATTCGCGCACCAGGTGCAGCATGATCGTCACCGCAAAGGCATCCGATGCATAGCGGTGCAGGCTGCGCATGACGCCGCCGAAATACCATTGCGCCGTTATGGCCTCGACCGAACGATGGGCGCCAAGCACACTGGTATCGAATAGGATGAACAGGTATATGCCGGTGACCGCGATGATCCAGAAGAAGAAATAGGACAACGCGCCCAGATTGTGCCAAGGATTGCTCGATCCAAAGGCGCGTTCGAACAGCGCCTCGGTGGCTTGCAGCAAGCGTAGCGCAGGCAAGCACGGAGAACGAATCGGCTGGGGGGCCGACTTTTTCATTTGCTGCATGAAATCCTCATGACTTTGACGATATTGCACCATAAGTCATAGTAGTCATGGGGAGCATTGATATACGTCAAAAAATAAGCCATGGGGGGCGACGCTGGACGCTAGCATGTCAACCTACACTCGGCGCCGTTGCCCTCGCCACTCGCGGATAAACAGGAAGGCGACACTGCCGAGAATGCTTAGGCCGACCAGCAAACCGACGATGAGCGAATAGTCGGCACGGTAGCCGCCGGTATCGCGGTCGTAAACAGTGCACAGCAGGCGAATTCGGGTCACGAATCCGGACCATCCTGTAGGCACAGCCAGCACACCGTTGTTCAGATCACGCAGTACCGATACCAGGGATTGTGCATTGATGTTTTCGCTATAGAGCTGGCGATACACTCGGCCTTCGCGGTCGATCACGGTGAGTTGCGTGACATGATCAAAGCCCTTCGGTGTCGCCAGATAAGTGAAGCCGAAGTCGCGTGCCAGCGAAGAAATGGTGCTTGTTTCGGGGCTCAGAAATTCCCAATTCTTGGCTGAGATACCTTGTTGCCGTGCGAACGATGCCATGGCCTGCGGCGAATCAAACGGGACATTAAAGCCGATGCTGACAGTCCTGAAGGCATCAACCCCAAGCAGATCCTGCGTCGCGCCGACGGCCTTGGCGATGAGAACGGTATCGGTCGGACAAATTTGAAAACAGCCGGTATAGACGAAGCTGACCAAGAGCGGTTTGCCTCGGTAGTCTGACAGGCGCACGCTGTTGCCGGCCCGGTCACGCAACACATAGTTGCCGATCGGCTGGCCAATCACCGCTTGACTGGTTTTGTAAACGGCCTGTTGATCCAGCGAGGTCTTAGGCGCTGCGCTCGCCCTTCCTAAGTCGGACATGAATGATAGTACGAAGCCAACGAGGCATATCAAGGTGATGGGGTTTTTTGCCGTCAGTCTGCGCGGATACACCCGCGCAGCGCCTAAGTTAATTGCAGCTAGCGCAGCCATACGACATCGATGATCGCGGCAGTGAGCAGCAGGGTAAGCTGCAACAACGATGCGTGAAAATTTGCCATGGCATTGTCGCGGCTTGGTTCTTTTGCCAAGCGAATACTCTTGGCCAGGAAGTACGCACCGCCAATCATCGCACCGGCCAGATAGACCGGCCCGGCACCGTACCACACCGGCAGCAGCGATGCCGCAAACAGCAGCACCGTGTTGCCGAGAATAACGCGTGCTGCAGCCGCTTTGCCGATCACTACCGGCAGCATCGGCACGTTCGCTGCCAAGTAATCATCGTGATAAGCGATGGCCAAGCTCCAGAAGTGTGGTGGTGTCCACAGAAACAGCACCAAGGCCAGCGACAGCGGCAGCGGGTCAAGTTGCGGCGTCACGGTGGCGGCGCCGGCGAGGACGGCAAAGCTGCCGGCCAGCCCGCCCACCACGATATTGAGCCAAGTGCGCCGCTTCAGCCACACGGTGTAGACGACGGCATAAAAAAACGCGCCGAGGAAAACGTAGAGTGCGGCAAGCACGTTGATTGCCAATGCTGCCGCGAGGGTGGACCCCATCACCATGACGCCGATCAGCCAGAGCCAGACCGGCCCGTGAGCCAAGGCGCCTGTGACGAAGGGGCGACGCTGGGTGCGCGCCATCTTGAGATCAAGATCACGCTCGATGTATTGGTTGAATGCGCCGGCAGCGGCTGCCGATAGCAAGACCGCAAGGCCGATCACCGCAATTTTCCAGATTGGCACTTGCGGACCTGGCGTTACGGCGAGACCGGTCAGTGCGGTGAATGCGATGACGACGCCAATCCGCAACTTGAAAACATTTAACAGTTGTTTGGTGAGCGCGCCCATGTTGCCGATCCTCCAGGATGAAAACGTTATCGGTCAGGAGATGCGGGCAACCCGGCGCCTTACCCCGGAGTCTCCTCCTGCATTAAGAGGGAGACTCCGGGGCTGCCGCGGCTTAGCTCAAGCCCCAGACCTGGGACAGATATTTCCAGTTGATGAAGTAGTAGAGCACGAATGCCACCAGGAACACCATCGCAAGCACGAAAGTGCCCGGCGCGGCAAAGCCGGCGATGCCGAGGTTGCTGCCGTGACTGGAGATGGCTGCCGTGACCGGGGTCACCACCGGTGTCGGTTTATTGCTGGTAACGCCTGCATCCAACTTCTTGCCGAGGAAGATCGAGGACACCGTGACCAGGATATAAGCACCGCCGCCGATCACTGCCACCACGGCACTGATACCGACCAGCGACATCAGCAGGTAAGCGCTACCCGGGAACTCATAAGGCATGGCGGCGCCGAGGAAAGACATATCCCAATGCCGACGCGGCACGCCAAGCGTACCCGCTCCCATCATCACCAGCGCGAACACGTACATGCCGAAGCCGAACAGGTAAGGCTGCCATTTGGCCAAGCCAGGGAACATGATTTCACGGCGGAACAGCACCGGGATCAGGAAGTAGGTCAGCGCCATGAACGCGAGCGTGGTGCCGATCACGACCGTTGCGTGGAAATGGCCGGGCACATAGATCGTGTTGTGAATGATGAGATTCAATTGCTCGGTGCCCATCATCACGCCCGAGATGCCACCCAGGAAGCCGAAGCCGACCAGGGAGATGAACATCCCTGAAAATACCGGATTACTCCACGGCGCTTTGCGCAGCCACTCGAACAGGCCCTTGGTGTAGCCCTTCTCGCGTTGCGCCACCTCGATCGCACCGGGAATGGTGAGGCCGTGAATCATGCTGGCTAGCACGGCCAGATACATCGCATAGCTGGTATTGAATACCTTCCATTCGGAAGAGACACCGGGGTCGACTAAAATATGATGGGCACTCGCCAGTTGCAGAAAAAGGATATAAAGAAAAAATGCAGTACGCGACACGCGCTCGGACATCGGTTTGGCGCCGAACACGATGGCGGCAATCGCATACCAGACCGCGATGTGCGCGGCCACGTTGATCTGCTGCGACGAGTGGCCGAAAGCCCACCAGATCACGCGGTACATCAAGGGGTCGATGGCTTTGATGTAACCGACCGACCACAGGAAAGTCGGGATCAGGATAATGGCGCCCGAAGCGATGGTGAACACAGCGATAATCGCCGCGGTTACCGCACCGAAGGTGACCAGGGGAACCGAGCCTTGATACGTCTTCTCGGCCTTAGCGATCACCAGGGTGCCAAAAAACACGAAACAACCGACCAGCGCACCCACTGCGAACAGGATCAGCCCCAAGTAAAATGACGGATGCGCCTGCATCGGCACGTACGATGTCATCATGACGCTTGAGTTGCCCTGGAAGATCGCGACATTGGTCGTGACCGCGCCAATCAGCATTAACGCAAAGGCCAGCCAGCCCATGCGTGGCGTTGCCAGCCGGCATCGCAGCAGGGTGGACGAGCAGAAGTACAACACCGCGATTTCAAAAAAGATGATCCAGAACACCAGCATGTCGAGACCGTGGGCCGTCAACACCAGATAAAACGTATCCGCCGGCAAGAGATGCACGTCTGGCCATTTCGTCAATCCGATTAACAGCGCGAGTACGCCGCCGATCAATAGAAATACAACGCCTACCACGGCATTGGCTTTCATCAGCGTTTCGGCGGAGTCATGGAACTGCAAACCGGTGCGCGGGCAGATCCGGAAAGTTTCGTTGTTAGCCATGTCCCCTCCTTATTTATTAACGACGTAGAGATTGCTGACCATTTTGTGATGGCCGATTCCGCAAAACTCATTGCATATGATGGAGAACTTACCCGCTTGATTCGGCGTCACGGTGACCACCATTTCGTAGCCCGGAATCACCTGTAGGTTGATATTGGCCGGTTGGAGAGAGAAGCCATGCATATAATCCATAGCGGACAGATGAAGCCGGTAGCTCTTGCCTTTTTCAAGCTCGAGGATCGGCCACCAGGCCCACAGACGCGCGATCAGGTAGACATCACTGCCGGCAGGCGGACGCACGACCGGGACATTCTGATCGGTTTCGGTTCGCACCGTGTGTTTGTCCACCATGTCCTGTGCCTTCTTGCTGAAGGCTTCTGGAGTGGTGCGGTAAGCCTCATTGGACAAGTTTTGCTTACCGGTTATATGCCAGTACGGCATCATGAAAAACAGGATGAGGCACCACAGGAACGCTATCGCGATCCACGCGCCCTCGACACGATCTACGGGTTGTTTCCACCAAAGCCTGGTAGACGGCGGGTGTATTGCACTCATCGCAGCGCTCCTTTTTATTTGGCGATCGGTATCGTCACAATTTCCATGACACCCCAGACGATATAAAAAACGGTTGGCATGGCCACGCCGATGAAAAGCAACAGAAACGGATTATCGAGAATCTGTTGCATGATGGGCACGCGTTCTTCCGAGTCGTCAGGAATGCTGTTGGTATCTTCAACCATTTTTCTTCTCCTCATAAGCCGGGAATCGGCGCCGTGCAATTACAAAGGGGTAAAGCGTCGCCTGCAAAAAGACCTGCTGCGGCACTTTGTCGCATAGTGAAAATCTTATGCATCCAGCAGCTAAAAAGCCTTGATCCACATCAAGAAGTTATTACATTCATCGCCACACGATGATGCGAAGCACCTGTTTTTCAATGGCGTTTTTTTATCAGTGGCTCGTCCCCGCCGAGCGGGTGATTTTGTTGTATACGTTGTATTTGCCCGAGGGCTTGCTCATGGGGATGCGCTTGATCTCTTTGAATGTCGCCGCGTCGTAGATCACCAACGCGCCGTCCATTTCCCAGATGCTGACCAGGGCATATTTCCCGTCGCGGGTGAACTCGACATGGGCGGCGGTTTTGCCGGGAGCAGGGACAATGCTGCGCACGATTTCCAGTGTGCGTTTGTCGATGATTTGCAGGGTGTCTTTGGCCGGACTCATAAAGTTATCGGTCCAGGCGTAGGGCGTGTTTTCATGGCTGCGCATGAAGAAGCCGGGGCCGAGGGTGTCGATGCGCTTGATAGTCTTCCAGTTTTTCATGTCGATAATGCTCACCACGCCAGTCTTGAGATTGGGGGTGGCCATCACCGGTTTGCCGTCATAATCCCAAGTGATGCCGGAGCCGAGATGCGGCATGCCGGGCAGGTCCAGATCGGCGATCTTGCGCCGCACGTTGAGGTTGATGACTTGCCCCTTGCCGCCCTCGCGCGAGGCGCCCATCAAATGCGTATAGGACTGATCGAAATAAAAATCATCCAGATAGTCTTCCAATGCAATGCGCCGCACCGGGAATGGGCCTGTAGCTGCGATTGCCTCGCCGTAGCGGTAGTCATGCACCAGACCTTCGTACACCGGCTCAGCGTCGTCGCCGTAAGGGATTTCCCATACTTCCTTCAGATCTTTTAGCGCGGCGATAAAACTCTTGCGCGGCGCCGCGTCATACACGGCGGAAACGCGGGAGGTTTTGCCCGTCTTGTCCTGCACGGCAATGAGCTTGAGCGGCTTTAAGTCCTTGGCGTCTAAAACCACTAGCGTGTGCGGTAGATAGTTGCCGACCAGCACATAGCGACCATCACCCGACACCGCGAGATTACGGGTGTTAATGCCAGCGCGAATCTCGGCGGTGGTTTTCAGGTTGTAGATGTCGAACTTGGAAACCCACCCATCGCGCGAGGCGAAATAGACGAAGCGCCCATCGGGCGAAAATTTCGGGCCACCGTGCAGCGCGAAGCGCGTCTGAAAGCGGTGGGTCGGCTCGAACCTGTCGCCGTCGAGAATCGTCGCGTGGTGATCGCCGGTCTCCACTACTACGAACAAGTTCAACAGATCGGCTTTGAATACAGGCTTATTTGGCAGACTGCCAGCGGCATGCTTGACGATGCGCGACCCGATGATTTCTTCCAGCCCCCATTTCGGTGCCGAGGCCGGAACGGTGTACACATAATCTGCAAGCGACTGGATTTCATCCTTGTTCAATACTTTGCCAAAGCCCTGCATCTGCGTGGCGACGCGACCCTCGGTGATGGTGTTGATCGCCTGCGGCTTGCGTAGGCGCTCCAGATTCTCCGGCAGCAGGGCGGGGCCGGTGCCGCCTAAGCGATCCACGCCGTGGCAAGAGGCGCAGTGTTGGGTGTAGAGCTTGTCGGCGGATTCGGCGGCGAAGGAGAAGGCTGGCAGAAAGATCAGAACAAGGAAAATGACTTGAACCGCAGAGGCACATACGGCGTCACCGTCAGTCGCTCGTGCGATTCGGTCACGCCGATCTCCTCATCGCTCAGGTAGCAGGCCGGGTCTTCTTGCCACGCATCGCCGGTGAGTTGATAGGCGCGCACCCGGGTGTTGCCGCCGCAGATATCAAAATAGCCGCATGCGCCACAGCGGCCTTTCACTTGGCGCGGGCTTGCCTTGAGGCCGGCCATCAGCGGGTCGGTGGTATCGGGCCAAATCTCGGAGAAGGGCCGCTCCTTCACATTGCCCAGCGTGTAGTTCCACCAGAAGGTATCCGGATGTACGTTGCCCAGGTTGTCGATATTGGCGATGTTTACGCCGCTGGAATTGCCGCCCCATTGCGCCAGCTTGGCGCGCATGTGGGTTTCCATTTTTGGAAAATGCTTGCGGATCCAGAACAGTAAATACACGCCATCGGCGTCATTGTTGCCGGTGACGAATTCTTTATGCTGGCCTTGTTGCTGATAGCGCCAGCAGGTATCGAACAGCATGTCCATGGCAAGGCGCGTAGTCTGATGCACCACGTCGTCCTTACGGTTCTTGTTGCCGCGGCCGGCGTAGTTGAGGTGGGAGAGATAGAACTTGTCGAGCCGCTCGTCTTCCATTAATTGCAGCAACCCAGGCAAGTCTTGAGCATTGTCCTGAGTCAGGGTGAAACGAATGCCGACCTTGATGCCCTTGTCGCGGCACAGGCGGATGCCTTGCAGCGAGGCATCGTAAGCGCCCTCCTTGCGGCGGAAGCGGTCATGGGTATCTTTGATGCCGTCCAGCGACACGCCGACGTAGTCAAAGCCGATGGCGGCGATGCGGTCGATATTGCGCTCGTCGATCAGCGTTCCATTCGAGGACAACCCGACGTAGAAGCCCATCTCCTTGGCGCGTTGCGCGATGTCGTAGATGTCGGGCCGCAGCAGCGGTTCGCCACCGGAGAGAATCAGCACCGGCACATGAAAAGCTTTAAGGTCATCCATGACGGCGAACACTTCATCCGTGGTGAGCTCTCCCGGGAAATCCTTGTCCGCAGAAATCGAATAGCAGTGCTTGCACGTGAGGTTGCAGCGGCGCACCAGATTCCAGATCACCACTGGGCCGGGCGGATTGCGCTTGGGGCCGAGTGGTGCCGGGTGGGCGAGTTCTTGCATGTATTGGGAGATACGGAACATGGGTTCCTTAGCTCAGTCTGAAGCCGGTTTTTTTCAGAATCTTGGTGCTGAACAGTACTGTATGGCCGCGATCGGATCCTCCCAGCAGCGCAGCGATCTGGCGCACTTTTTCATCGACTTCGGCGCGGTCTTTGCCGTGCACCATCGCAAACAGATTGTAGGGCCAGCCGGGCAGGTGGCGCGGCCGATGGTAGGCGTGGCTGACAAAGGCCAAGGCGCCGATTTTCCGGCCCAACTCGGCGATGTGCTCATCGGGCACATCCCATACCGACATACCGTTTGCTTGATAGCCCAGCGCATAGTGATTAGGCACCACGCCGATGCGGCGCACGATGCCGCAATCCAGCATGCCTTTCAGGCGCTGTATTACTTCTTCGCCGCTGATGCCGAGCTGCTCGCCGATCGCGTGGTAAGGGCGCGCCACCCGTGGCAGGCCAGCTTGGGTGGCTTTGATCAGCTGCCGATCGGTTTCATCCAGCAGCGGCGCTTGCAATTGCTTGATGTCGGCGCGCCGGTTCATGCTTCGAACCTCAGCCCGACAAAAAACTCTTCCAGTTTGGGCATGTTGTAAACCGGGTAGCCGGTTTGTTGCTCGATTTCTTCGATCACGCTAGCGACGCGATCCGGGGTTTCGGTGCCGAGTACAAACCACATATTGAACTCATGATCGCGCGCGTAGTTGTGCGCGACTTCCGGAAAGCGATTCACGATCCCAGTTACGCGCTCGAAATCGGCGTCGGGAATTTTCATGGTCGCGAGGCTGAAGGCGCCCCCCATGCGCTCGGCGTGGAACATGGGACCGAAGCGAGTTAGCACGTTGTTATCGAGCAGCGTATCGATGCGCCGCATCAATTCGTCTTCGGTAGTGCCGAGTTGTGCGGCCGCGTCGGCATAAGGCCGCTCACTGAGCGGAAAGCCGCCTTGCAGCGCATTGATGATTTGGCGGTCAAGCAGGTCCATCAGGCCTCCGCAAGCGCAGGAGCAGGGAAGTACGCTGCACCACGCTGCTTGAAGCGGCGTTTGCTGAATAAGACTTCGTGCGGCAAATCTTGCAGCCCGCAAGATTGAATCATGTGCGTGAGATGCGCCAGCACTTCATCGCGGCTCTTGCCGTGGATCATGCAGTAAAGATTGTAGCGCCACTGCGGTAGACGGCGCGGACGGCGGTAGCACAGGGTGACGAATTCAAAATTGGCCAGGCAGGCGCCGAGCTGATCCACTTGTTCATCCGACACATCCCATACCACCATGGCATTGGCGGCAATGCCGAGCTCATGATGGCGTACCACGATGCCAAAACGTTTAATAATCCCGGCGTGCTGTAAGACCGCAAGCCGCTCCAGCACAGCTTGTTCGGTGATGCCGATCCGCGCTGCGATGTCGGCATAGGGATGGGGTGTGATCGGAAGCCCATCCTGAATCGCCGCGAGCAGGCGCAGATCCAGCGCATCCGCTTGGTAGGGCGATTCGAGTTTGTGTGGCGTGGTCAAGTCCATTTGAGTTCAAACCCCAAGTCGATATGAAAATCCCGCTCCAGCGGGAACGAGTGCACGGCATAACCGGTTTGCGCCGCGATATCGGCGAGCACCTGCGCCCGATGCATGGCATTGCGCGCGGTAATCACGAACCAGAGATTGATGGCGTGCTCGCGTTCGTAATTATGGTTCACCTCCCGGAAGGCGCTGACGATGGCGGCTATCCGCTCCAGCTCCGCTGGCGGCGCCTCGATCGCAGCAAGCGTGCTGACGCCGATGGTGTTGGGCCGCACGACCGCCCCGATGCGGCTGATCGCGCCCGACGCTTTCAAGGCTTGTAGCCGTGTGATGACTTCACCTTCGGTGATACCCAATTCGTGCGCGATATCCGCATACGGCGCGGCACTCAGCGGAAAGCCGTGTTGGTAGTCGTTTAAAAGACGCTGGTCGATGTTGTTCATAAGCCGATCCGATGTGCGCGATAGGTGAAAAAGATGCCGCTGGGTTTCGCGGCGGGAATCGATGCGATGCGTTGGAAGGTCTCTGTGTCGTAGACGTCCACCCGGTCATCGTCACGCACCGAAAGCCATACTTGCTCGCCGCGCGGCGTGAATTCCATGTGCAAGATGGCTTTGCCCGGGTGCAAGGTCTGGATAATTTGATGGGTGAGTGCATCGATCACCTGCACCGTGTCATTGTGCGGCGGCGCATAGTTGACCCAAATGTGCCGGCCATCCGGACGCGCCACGACGAATACCGGCTGGCCCGCCACGGGGATGTGCGCTTTTTCGAGCCAGGTGCTGGTGTCGATTACGAGTACTTCATGCCGGCCCACCGCCGGGACATAAGCGCTGGTTTGCGACATGGCCCAATTATCCAGATGGGGCATTTTATAAACCGGCAGCGGCTGCGAGCCTTTGCCATAACCCGCCACCACGCGTTTGACGCCGGCGGATTCATTCCACAAATCGAGCAGGGCCAGACCATCTTCGCCGAACAGGCCGGCAACATAATGGCGGCCATCTCTCGTCACCGTGCCATCGTAGGGTTGGCGGCCTACGTTGAGATGTTTGTGCACGATCGGCTGGCGTGGATCACGCGCATCGGCGACCCAGATTTCGCCGGCGTCGAATAAAGAAAACACGAAGCGGTTGCCGGGGGCATCCACCAAGCCGACCACCTTGGAGCGCTTGCCCGCGCTATCGACGGCGGGTATTTCGGAGATAAAATCGAGCGTGACGGCATCGAAAAGTTTGACGCCGCCCGGTTCGTAATTGGATACGGCGACGATTTTTCCATCTTGAGAAATCGCGCCGCCAATTGCGTTGCCGGCTTGAATGATGCGTTTCTCAATGCGGGCATTGAGTAAATCGATTTTAGTCAGGCCGCCATCACGACCAAACACGTAAGCGTAGCGCGCATCGCGCGAATACACTGCGGAGGCATGGGACAAATCACCCAATCCTGAAATCTTCGCCAGTGAGTGGTGGTGTGTGGTGTCGACGATTTGCACGCTGCCATCGGCACGTTCGATGACGATGCCGAGATCACCCGTGGCGCGAGGGGCGGGGGTAGCGCAACCATATAGCAGTGCGACAGCGAGCAAGAAACTCGCTGCGGCCCGTTTCGAAATTGATGTGCGCTTATCGATGCGCATTGGTTTCGCCTTTTAACAGGACTTCAATCAACCATTCCGCTTCTGCCTCGGAAAGGAAAGGCGCCCACGGTGGCATGGGCGTGCCGGGGCGTCCTCGTAAAACAACTTCTCGCAACATGCTGGCGGGTTTGCCGTGCAAGGCTTCGGGGGTGAGGGCTGGACCCAAGCCGCCTTTCATGGTCAAGCCGTGACAGGAACCACAGTCTTGCTTGAGTAAATTCATTAACGCCGCCTGACGTGTGCTGGATATTTCTGCTCCGGCATTTGCGGTTGCGGCCAAGCCGGTCATCAAAATCAGGATGATCCGGCTTAGCCTCCACTTCATCGCGAGTTGGCGCGCATTCAAGCGTTTAGTAAACGTCGTGCTGCGTGTTATAGACGTTGAACTTGCCGGTCGGCGTGATTAGACGTTTGTCCTTGATCACGGCCTTCAGCTTGCGCGTCTTGTCGTCGATCACCACGATGGCGGAGTCCTGAGTCTTGCCATTCCACACCGAGAACCAGACTTCGTCCCCCGCCTGGTTGTACTCCGGTTGCACCACGCGTTTCGGACCCTCTCCCAGCTTGGCCATCTCCGCGATCTTGACTACTTCGAACGGCTTGTCGAGATTTTTCAGATCGAATACAACCACTGACTGGCTGACATCGGCGCTAGGGTTGAGTGGCGAATCGATCCATAGGTTTTTCGACTTCGGATGGGTCTTGAGGAACAGCGAGCCGCTGCCTTGGGCTTTGAGCGTGCGCACCACGTTCCAGGCCTGCTTCGGATGCTTCGCCGGATCAGTGCCGATCAGCACCACGGTATCGTCGCCCAGATGGCTGGTGGCCCACACCGGTCCGAATTTCGGGTCATTGAAGTTAGCGCCGCGTCCCGGATGAGGAATCTTGCCCACGCCTTCTTTCACCAGCTTGACCAGCTTGTCTTCCTTGGAATCTACCACCGCGATGGTATTGCGCTGGTTAGCCGCCACCATGAAATAGCGCTTGGTTGAATCCCAGCCGCCGTCATGTAGAAAGCGCTCGGTGCCGATGGTGGTGATCTTGAGGTTGTTGATGTCGGCGTAGTTCACCATCAGGGTTTGGCCGGTCTCTTTCACGTTCACCACAAACTCCGGGTGGAAATGCGAGGCGACGATGGAGGCGACGCGCGGTTCCGGGTGATATTCCTGCGTATCAACCGTGTAGCCGCGGGTGGCAACAATCTTGAGCGGCTCGAGCGTATCGCCCTTCATGATGGTGAATTGCGGCGGCCAGTAGGAGCCGGCGATCGCATACGTGTCTTCGTAGCCCTTATACCCGGAGGTTTCCACAGAGCGCGCTTCGAGGCCGATCTTGATGACCGCGACATTGTCCGGTGTCTTCATCCACAAATCGATCAAGTTCACCTGGCCGTCACGCCCGATCACATACAGATAACGACCAGAACGCGACAAGCGCGAGATGTGCACGGCGTAGCCGGTCTTGATGATGGTAATAATTTTCTTGGTGTCGCCGTCGATCAGCGCCACTTCGCCGTTGTCACGCAAGGTAACCGAGAATACATTGCTCAGGTTGTAGCTGTTTTCCTGTTTCTTGGGACGTTTATCCGGCGCTACCAATAGCTTCCAAGAATCTTTCATCTCCTTCATGCCGACTTCGGGTGGCGTTGGAGGCTCGTGCTGCAGGAATTTGGCCATGATCGTCACGTCGGCATCCGATAGCTCGCCGCCGGTGCCGAAGTTCGGCATGCCGCCGGGGGAACCATAATTGATGACTACTGTGAGGTAATCAGTGCCGCGCGGCAGCGTGATGTCCGGGGTCAGCGGTTTGCCGGTGGCGCCCTTGCGCAACACGCCGTGGCAGCCGGCGCAGCGATCGAAATAAATCTGTTTGGCGCGCGTGAATTC